>JBFJKO010000086.1:0-9407 GCA_041634935.1 Nocardioides sp. | reverse complement strand
TCGGCCTCGCGCGCCATCGCGAGCAGGTGGAGCACGGCGGTGGTCGAGCCGCCGAGCGCCATCACGACGGTGATGGCGTTCTCGAAGGCCTCCTTGGTCATGATCTGGCGAGCGGTGATGCCCTTGCGCAGCATTCCGACCACGGCCTCGCCCGAGCGGTGGGCGAAGCCGTCGCGGCGGCGGTCGACGGCCGGCGGCGCGGCCGAGCCGGGCAGGCTCATGCCGATGGCCTCGGCGACGGCGGCCATCGTGTTGGCGGTGTACATGCCGCCACAGGCGCCCTCACCGGGGCAGATCGCGCGCTCGATGCGGTCGACCTCCTCGCGGGTGATCTTGCCCGCGAGACAGGCGCCGACGGCCTCGAAGGCGTCGATGATCGTGACGTCCTTGCCGTCGACCGAGCCGGGCATCGTGGAGCCGGCGTAGAGGAAGACCGCCGCGAGGTCCAGGCGCGCGGCCGCCATCATCATGCCGGGCAGCGACTTGTCGCAGCCCGCGAGCAGCACCGAGCCGTCGAGGCGCTCGGCCATCATCACGGTCTCGACCGAGTCGGCGATGACCTCGCGGGAGACCAGCGAGAAGTGCATGCCCTCGTGACCCATGGAGATGCCGTCGGAGACCGAGATCGTGCCGAACTCCAGCGGGTAGCCGCCGGCGGCGTGGACGCCGTTCTTGACGGCCTTGGCCAGGCGGTCCAGGGAGAGGTTGCAGGGGGTGATCTCGTTCCAGCTCGACGCGACGCCGATCTGGGGCTTGGCGAAGTCGTCGTCGCCCATGCCCACGGCACGGAGCATCCCGCGCGCCGCGGCCCGCTCGAGGCCGTCGGTGACGTCGCGGGAACGGGGCTTGATGTCGGGCTGTCCGCTCGGCTGGCCGTCCTGGCCGGGAGTGTCGCTCATGCGCCCCAGGATAGGGCTCGGCTCCGGCGGGGTCGGACCGGCTCTCAGGCCTCGGCCGCAGCCTTCAGGCGGGCGAGGCCCTTCTCGAAGTCCTTGCCGACCATCCGGTCCATCGAGTAGACCTTGCCGACCAGCGTCATGAGGAGGTTCTGCTCCCCGCTCATCTCCCAGGTGACCTCCGAGCCGCCGTTGCCGGGCTCGATCCGGAAGACCACGTCGTTGCTCGCCTTGAAGGGCTTGACGAAGGCGAGGGCCACCTCGATGCGCTCGGGGGACGACCCGACGATCTCCATGGAGCCTTCACCGGCCTTGCGGTTGCCCAGCCACGTGTAGTGGGCCCCGACACCGCTCGGGGCTCCGCTGTAGACGCGCTCCATCTCGGGGTCGACGTCCTCCCACGGCGACCAGGCGGGCCACCGGTGGAAGTCGTTGATCAGTCCGTGCACCAGGGCCGGATCGGCGTGGATCGAGGTGCGTCGGCTGACGTGGAAGGTCCCCATGAGGGCATGGTGGCACAGCCGTGGCCCGAGTGGCAGGGCTTCGCGCTCGGGCCCTGCCGCGCGCGACTACGATCGCCCGGTGCAACGCCCCTCCCCGATCGTGCTGGTGCTCATCGGCATCGTCTCGGTACAGCTCGGGGCCGGCGTGGCCAAGTCGCTGTTCGACGAGGTCTCCCCCACCGTCATCGTGTGGCTGCGGCTGGTCACCAGCGCCGCGATCCTCGCGGTCTACGCGCGCCCGCGGCTGCGCCGTCGTACGGCGCACGACTGGCTGGTCGTGCTCGGCTTCGGCGCCAGCCTCGGCCTGATGAACCTCGCGATCTACCAGTCGTTCGCCCGGATCCCGCTCGGGATCGCGGTGACGATCGAGTTCATCGGCCCGCTGACCCTGGCCGTGCTCGGCTCGCGTCGCGCCCGCGACCTGCTCTGGGTCGCCCTCGCCGCGATCGGGGTCGGCCTGCTGGGCATCGAGCGCGCTGACCTCGACCCCGTCGGCGTCCTGTGGGCGCTGGTGGCCGGCGCGATGTGGGCGGCCTACATCCTGCTCAGCGGCTCGACCGGACGACGCTGGGACGGCCTCGACGGACTGGCGGTGGCCAGCGTGGTCGCGACGTTGCTCCTCACTCCCGTGCTGGTCCTGACCGATGGTGCTCTCGACGACACCCTCGGGAGCCCGCACGTGCTGCTCCTGGGAGCGGCCGTCGGCCTGCTGAGCTCGGTCGTGCCCTACAGCTGCGAGCTGGTGGCGCTGCGCAGCCTGCGGGCGGCCACGTTCGGCATCCTGATGAGCCTGGAGCCGGCGGCGGCGGCGCTGGTCGGGATCCTGCTGCTCCAGGAGCTCCTCAGCCCGCTGCAGTGGTTGGCCGTGGCGTGCGTGATCGCCGCGAGCATCGGCGCCACGCGCTCGAGCGCCACGATCAGCGCACCGGTTCCCGACTGAGAAGCATGTGAGGAACTTGTGAGTTCACCCAACTGTCATCCACAAGTGATGACAGACACGATCGGGACGTCTAGCGTCATGGCCATGCTCGGAAAGCACTCGTTCACCACTCCTCTCTCGGGAGCATTGACCCGCCTGCGCGCCTGGCCGGCGTCGGCCCAGCAGCGGGCTCGTCGCAACGCGATGGTCGCCGCCACCGCCTGCGCCCAGCGCCGCATCGAGCGCGAGGAGGTCGCCGACTTCCTCGCGACCCACGCACGCGCCACCGGGACGGCGTCGCCGTCCGCGACCACACCGACCCCGGCCACCCCGGAGGCGCGCGCACACGGCTGAGCCGGGCCGCCGTCCGATGTGCGGCGGTGACCCCACGGCGGGGTCTGCTCGGGCACAATCGGCGCCATGGCCCTGTCTGCTGCGAGCACCGACGCGACGTCCCTGCTCGAGTTCCGCGACGTCCTCTCCGACGACGGCACGCACCTGCGGGTGTGGACCAACGACCCCGGCGGTGTCATCGACGGCCCGACCGTCGTGCTCTGCAACGGTCTCGGCACCAACCCCTTCTGCTGGCCCGCCCTGCTCGATCCCGACTGCGGGGTCCGGGTCGTGTCGTGGAACCACCGCGGCGTGGGCGGCTCCGACCGACCCTCGGACCCCTCGCACGTCGAGATCGAGAACTTCGTCGAGGACGGCCTCTCGGTCATGGACCACTTCGGCATCGACTCCGCGGTCCTGATGGGCTGGTCGATGGGCGTCAACACGATGTTCGAGCTCGCCGCGCGCCACCCCGAGCGTGTCGACGGCCTGTTCGCCGTGGCGGGGGTCCCCGGTGACACCTTCGCGACCATGCTGGCCCCGCTGCGCCTGCCTCACTTCGTGGCGCGCCAGCTGACCGTGAACCTCTCCCGGGTGATGACCGTCGCCGGCAAGGCGCTCAGCCCGGTCGCACGCCGGGTGCCGATCGGCCCCCGGACCGTCGCGGTGCTGTCGCACTCGGGCTTCATGCTCCCGGTGCGCGACCCCGAGCTGGCCGGGGCCGCCATCAAGGAGTTCCTCACCACCCCGCTCGACTGGTACTTCCACCTCGCGCTGAGCACCTCGCGCCACGCGCGCGTGCGGCTGAGCCAGATCTCGGTGCCCGCGATGTTCGTGGCCGGCACGTTCGACGTGCTCGCGGGAGCGCGCGACATGGCCAGTGCCGCCGCCCGCCTCGAGGAGTCGACGTACGTCGAGCTGCGCGGCACCCACTTCCTCCAGATGGAACAGCCCGAGATCGTCCACCAGCTGCTGCTGGACTTCCTCGCACAGGTCGGCTGACCCGGTGCCGCTCGGACGCCGTCGACTCCTCGCCCCGGCGCTGGCCGCCGCGGTCCTCCTCGCCGGCTGCAGCCAGGGAGGCAACGAGACGGTCGTGAGCCTCACCGGCACCGCGCCCCCGACGCCCGTCGGCTCCGGGGCGCCCCAGGCACCCACGACCGAGACCGGGTCGCCGTCCGCGACGCCGAAGCCATCCCGCGGCACGGGCAAGCGGGGCCCACGCATCGTCGAGACCGTCGCCACCGACCTCGCCGTGCCCTGGGGGCTCGACTTCTTCCCCGACGGCGACGCCATCGTCACCGAGCGCGACACCCAGCGGGTGCTGCGGATCTCCTCGGGCAAGAAGCGCCGCGTCAGCGTGCTCGGCGTGCTCTCGGCCGCCGACCCGCAGGGCGAGGGCGGCCTGCTGGGCGTCGCCCTCTCGCCGGACTTCGAGGTCGACCAGACGATCTACTTCTACCTCACCACCTCCACCGACAACCGGATCGTGCGTAGCGTCCTCTCCGGCGGTGGGCTGACGCCGGTCGAGGTCGTGCTCGACGGCATCCCGAACGGCTTCATCCACGACGGCGGCCGCCTCGCGTTCGGACCCGACGGCTACCTCTACGCCTCGACCGGTGAGGCCGGGCGACCGGCGCTGGCGGCCAACAAGAAGTCTCTCGGCGGCAAGATCCTGCGCATCACCACCGAGGGCGAGCCCGCGCCCGGCAACCCGTTCGACTCCCCCGTGTGGAGCTACGGGCACCGCAACGTCCAGGGCCTCGCGTTCGACGACCGCGACCACCTGTGGGCCTCGGAGTTCGGGCAGGACGCCTTCGACGAGCTCAACAAGATCACCCCCGGCGCCGACTACGGCTGGCCCGGGGTCGAGGGACCGGGCGGTTCGAAGCGCCAGACCGACCCCCAGCAGACCTGGGACGTCGCCGAGGCGTCCCCCTCCGGGCTGGCCTTCACCGACGGCTTCCTCTGGATGGCGGCGCTGCGCGGGGAGCGCGTGTGGCGGGTGCGCCTCAAGGGCGGCAAGGCCGTCGGGCGGACGTCGTACTTCGTGGGCGACTACGGACGGCTGCGCACCATCGAGGCCGCCCCGGACGGCACGCTGTGGGTCACGACCAGCAACCGCGACGGCCGCGGCGACCCCGCCGACTCCGACGACCGGATCCTCCGACTGCGTCCCTGACATCCCGCGAACCGCGCGGGCGGCAGGTAGCCTGGAGGAACTCGGGTCGTTTGGACAGCTGCAAGCAGGGCTTTCGAAGGCCTTTCTTCAAGCTGGGGGGTGACGAAGATGTCGTACGGAGTCATCGCGTCGAAGGCTGCGCAGGTGCAGGTCGACCAGGTGCGACCGACCGACGCGCACGACACGCCGAGCGGCAGGCAACGCCGCTGGGCACGTGCGGAGGAGCCCGCCCTGTGGGGCTCGGGACGCCTGACCCTCACCTCGCTGCACCTCACGTTCGTGCCGGCCAGCGGCTCCTCGGGCGTGCACGCACTGACGATCGCGCTCGCCGACATCGTGGCGATCGAGAACAGCGGCGGCCGCGGACGCCGCACCGTCGTCTTCCGCACCGACGACGTCGTCCTCCACGCGCGGCTCACGGGCGCGTCGTCGTTCGCACGCCAGGTCGCGACGTCGGTGGAGAGCAACCGCAAGCGCAGCGCGGCACACCCGCTGCCGCTCGAGCCCGACGACTCGCGACTCAGCTCGGGCTGACGACCGCCCGGCGTGAGGCGCGGCGCAGCGTGGTGAGCACGCTGGGCCCCAGGAGCGCCAGCGCGATCGCGGTGGTGATCGCGCGCCCGGTGTCGAAGCTGCCCGTCGAGGTGATCAGGCTGTAGACGAGGAACGTCTGGAGGTTCTCCAGCACGGGCGCCCCCGCCACGTAGGACAGGTTGCCCTCGTGGCCCGGCACGGCCACGCCCAGCAGGAAGGGCCAGCCGGACAGGTTCATCAGCAGGCCGTAGGCGTACGACGCCACCACGCCGTAGGCGGCGAGCATCGCGATCTCCCACCGGCCCGAGACCCGACGCGGCAGCAGCCCGGCGCCCATCCCGACCCAGGCCGCGGCCATCATCTGGAACGGCAGCCACGGCCCCACCCCGGCGGTCAGCAGCGCGGAGGCGAAGAGCGACGTCACGCCGAGCACGAAGCCGAACCCGGCGCCGTAGACGCGACCGGCGAGGATCAGCAGGAAGAAGACCAGCTCGACGCCGGCCGTGCCGGCCGAGAGCAGGCGCATCAGGGCGTTGATCGCGCTGAGCACCCCGAGGATGGCGAGCACCCGCGAGTCCATCCCGCCCTCGCTGATCTCGGCGATCACGACCGCGATCACCAGCGGCAGGAGCAGCAGGAAGAGGAACGGCGGGTCGGTGCGGCCGCCGCCGTCGGCCGGGACCTGCACGAGCAGCGGCCAGCACAGCATCATCAGGCCGGCGACCGAGGCGACCCCGAGCACCAGGCGCGAGCGCAGCGCGAGCGGGACCGCGCGGGTGTCGAGCAGCGCGCTCACGCCGGCTCCCCCGCCCCGGCCAGGGCCGTGACGACCTCCTCGACGCGCAGCCACTGCGGGCCGAGGACCTTGGTGACCTGCGGGGCGAAGGCGGGCGACTCGGCGACCACCCGGCGTACCGGACCGGCGGAGACGACCTCGCCGTCGGCCAGCACGACCACGTCGTCGGCGGCGGTGGCGACGAACTCCACGTCGTGGGTCGCGACCAGCACCGCGCGGCCCTCCCGGGCGAGGTCACGCAGGATCGTCGCGAGGGCCGCCTTGGCGCTGTAGTCGAGCCCGCGGGTGGGCTCGTCGAGCAGGAGCACCTGGGGCCGTGTCGCGAGCACCAGCGCCAGCGCCAGGGTCAGGCGCTGGCCCTCGGACAGGTCGCGCGGGTGGAGGTCGTCGTCGATGCCCGGGACCAGGCGGTCGAGCAGGGCCCGGGTGTCGGGGCCGCCCGCCTCGCACTCCTCCGCCACGGTCTCGAGGTAGAGCAGGTCGCCCGCGGTCTGGGGAAGCAGCCCGACGACGCCACGACGCCCGGCCGCGCCGAGGGACGAGGGGTCCTGGCCGGCGACGTCGACGCTCCCGCCACGCCGCTTGCGCGTGCCCTGGAGGGTCCACAGCAGCGTCGACTTGCCGGAGCCGTTGCGACCCATCAGTGCCGTGACCCGGCCGGCGTCGAGACTGACGTCGACCTCGCGCAGCGCGACGTGGGTGCCGTGGGCGACCGAGAGGCGCCGGCTGCTCAGCAACGGGTCGGGCCGGTGCGGCGCCGGGGCGGGGGGCGGCACCAGGTCGAGCGAGCGCGCGGCCCGGCGGGCCTCGCGCACGGTGAGCGGGAGCGGGCTCCAGCCGGCGGCGCGGCCGAGCTCGACGATCGGCGGCGCGACCGGCGAGTCGACCAGCAGGTCGGCGGGCGTGCCGACACGCACCCGCCCGGCGCCGGTGAAGAGCGCCATCCGGTCGGCGAAGGGCACGACGCGTTCCAGGCGGTGCTCGGCCAGCAGCACCGAGACCCCGAGGTCGTGCACGAGGCGGGTGAGCGTGGCGAGCACGTCCTCGGCGGCGGTGGGGTCGAGCGCCGAGGTCGGCTCGTCGAGCACCAGCAGCCGGGGGTGCATGGTGAGCACCGAGCCGATCGCCACGCGCTGCTGCTCGCCCCCGGAGAGGGTGTGCAGGTCGCGGTGGCGCAGGTCGGCGATCCCGAGCAGGTCGAGCGTCTCCTCGACCCGACGGCGCATCGTCTCGTGCGGCAGGCCCAGCTGCTCCATGCCGTAGGCAAGCTCGTCCTCGGCGGTGTCAGTGACGAACCCGGCGGCCGGGTCCTGACCGACGTAGCCGATCACGTGGGCGCGCTCGCGGGGCGGGGCGTCGATGATGCTGGCGCCGTCGAGCAGGACGTCGCCGGTCAGCAGGCCTCCGCTGAACCGAGGGACCAGCCCGGTCACGACGCCGAGCAGCGTCGACTTGCCGACGCCGGTGGGCCCCGAGACGAGCACGAGCTCGCCCTCCTCGATCTCGAGGTCGACCCCGTCGAGGACCGGCGTCGGATCCCGGTCGTCGTAGGTGAAGCCGATGTTGCGCAGCTCGATCATCCGGCACTCCTCGCGGCGGGGGCGGGCACGGGCTCGGCGGCAGGGGCGGTGCGGTGCGGCAGTGCGCCCGCCGGCGGTGGGGTCACGACCACGGCGAGGACGCCGAGCAGCGCCGCGGCGAGGGCCTCGGTGCTGAGCTGTGGCGTCGAGGTCAGGTCCGGGTAGGCGATGGCCACCTGGGTGCGGTTGACCCACCAGCCCAGGGCGCCCGCCCCGAGCCCGAGCACGACGACCGAGACCTCGGCGAAGCGCCAGCGGTCGGGACGGTAGCGGGTGCGCTCGACCCGGCGGCCCGACACGACCAGCCCGCTCAGCGCGACGGCGAGGCCGAGCACCAGCATTGGACCGGCGAGCAGCCGCGGGGCGGTCTGGTCGAGCAGCGCGTAGATGCCGACGACGACGCCGCACAGCCCGCCCAGCATCAGCGCGCCCGTCGTACGGCGCTCGGCAGCGGTGGCGGTGCCCGAACGGCCGTAGCCACGGGTGTCCATGCCAGCGGCCAGCGCGAGCGACCGCTCGAGGGTGTCCTCGAGGACCGGCACGAGGTAGCGGCGCAGCCTGCGCACCCGACGGGTCTCACCGGCGCGGAGGGTCTGCGCGGCGCGCACGCGCTTGATGCTCTGGGTGAACTGCGGGAGCACCGTCACCGCCACCACGAGCGCCGTGCCCAGCTCGTAGAGGGCGGGTGGGAGCGAGCGCAGCAGCCGCTTGGGGTTGGCCAGCGAGTTGGCGGCCCCGACGCAGATGATGATCGCGGCCAGCCGGAGGCCGTCGTACAGGCCGGCGAGCAGCGACTCCCGGGTCAGCGGGCCGAGCAGGTTGATGCCCAGCACGAAGTCCGGGAGCGGGACCTGCGGGAGGTCGAGGATCACGGTGCCGGGGTAGCCGCCGCCGAGGATCACCCGGAAGAGCACCCTCAGGAAGACCGCGGCCACCCCGAGCCACACGTAGAACCGGAACGAGCGCGCCCAGGCGTGGTCGCTGCGCCGCGCCGAGACGACCGCCGCGGCCACGCCGATGACCAGCAGCAGCACCAGCGGGTTCGTCGTGAGCGACGCCGCCCCCGCGAGCCCGATCGCCCACAGCCACCAGGCCAGGGGATGCAGGTCGCGCGGCAGCGCGTTCACGACGTCCGCCTCATGGTGCGAGCGTCGCCCGTCGCCGCAGCCACCAGGCCACCGCGGCGCCCCCGAAGAGCACCACGATCAGCGTCGGGCCGACCCAGCCGGCCAGGGCATCCTGCTCGGCCGGGGCCGCGTCGGCCCCGGCGACGAGCGCGGGGTCGGCCTCGGACGTGGCCGAGCCCTCGATCGGAGCAGGGGTGTCGACCGCCTCGGGGTCCTCGGCTGCAGCCTTCTCGGCCTTCTCGGCCTTCTCCTGGGCCTTGCGCTTCTTCTTGCCCGGGACTGCGGGCTCCTCGCTCGGGGACTCGGCCGTAGCCGTCGCCTCCTCGTCGGGCGCGTCGGTGCCGCTGGTCGCGCTCGAGGAGCCCGTCGATCCGCTCCCGGTCGAGCCGGAGTCACCGTTGCCCTTGCCCTTGCCCGAACCACCCGAACCGGTGGTGCCACCGGACGACCCACCGGCCGACCCACCGGCCGAGGACGACGGCGCGCTCGGTGCAGGGGTCGGTGCCGGGGTGGGCGTCGGCGCTGCGGCGCCGGGGC
>JBFJKO010000085.1:0-9547 GCA_041634935.1 Nocardioides sp. | reverse complement strand
TCGGTGTGGTTGACACCCATCACGATCGTGATGTCCTCGTTGGAGGCGGGCGCGGAGATGATGACCTTCTTGGCACCGCCGTCGATGTGGGCGCGGGCCTTGGTGGCGTCGGTGAAGAAGCCCGTGGACTCGACCACGACGTCGACGTCGAGGTCGCCCCACTTGAGGTTGGCCGGGTCACGCTCGGCGAACGCCGCGATGCGCTGGTCGCCGACCATGATCGCGTCGTCGGTGGCCGTCACGTCGGCGTCGAGACGACCGAGGATCGAGTCGTACTTGAGCAGGTGGGCGAGGACGGCGTTGTCGGTGAGGTCGTTGACCCCGACGATCTCGATGTCCAGGCCCTCGGACTGCTGGAGGGCACGGACGGCCCGGAAGAAGTTGCGGCCGATTCGGCCGAAGCCGTTGATACCAACGCGAACGGTCACTGAGATTGCTCCTGAGCTCGACTGAGGTGTGCTGCGGTGACCCTATCGCTCACGCGTCCCGCTGCGAACGCACGTCCCGAGGTACGTGCCGGTAACCCTGACGGGGCCGGTCCGGTCCGCTCCGGATCCTGTGGCTGCGACGCCGTGACCACCTCGGCAGGTCAGTCGCCGGGACCGCGCGCGTCGCGGCCGTAGAGGGCCAGCACGCTGGCCTCCCGCCCGACGTCGGTGGAGACCAGCATCAGGTCGAAGGCCCCGTCGGCGTAGAGCTGCTCCCCCACGTCGACGGCGAACGCCAGGAGGAAGTCGAGCGTGACGTCGTCGAGGTGGGCAGCCATGCCGCGGGCGCGCGCGATGTCCCAGCCGTGCAGGATCAGCTCGATCGCGTCGAGAATGGCGCGCGGCTGCTTGGTCAGGTGCTCCTCGTAGACCGAGATCACGTCCGCGGCGTCGGTCTCCACGCCGTGAGCGGCCAGCACGGCCTCGTGGTTGTCGGCCACGTGGGTGAGCACGTCGGACACCGTCCACCCAGGGCAGGACGGCACCGGGAGCAGCAGCTCGGCGCTGGTCAGCTGGGCGGTGGCGGCGCGGAACAACGTCGCGCCGCGTGCGTAGGCGGTCATGACGGGACTAGTCGTCCTCGGCGAGCATCTCGGGGGTCAAGGACGACTCGGTGTCGGGGATGCCGAGGTCGGCTGCCCGCTTGTCGGCCATGGCCAGCAGCCGGCGGATCCGCCCGGCGATGGCGTCCTTGGTGAGCACCGGGTCGTGCAGCTGGCCGAGCTCCTCCAGGGAGGCCTGCTTGTGCTCGAGGCGCAGCGTGCCGGCCATCTTGAGGTGGTCGGGGACCTCCTCGCCGAGGATCTCCATCGCCCGGTCGACCCGCGCCCCGGCCGCGACGGCGGCACGGGCCGAGCGCCTCAGGTTGGCGTCGTCGAAGTTGGCGAGGCGGTTGGCGGTGGCCCGCACCTCGCGGCGCATCCGGCGCTCCTCCCAGGCCATGAGCGTCTCGTGGGCACCCAGCCGCGTGAGGAGCTGACCGATCGCGTCGCCGTCACGGATGACGACGCGGTCGATGCCGCGAACCTCACGGGCCTTGGCCTGGATGCCGAGTCGCCGCGCGACCCCGACGAGCGCCAGCGCGGCCTCGGGTCCGGGGCAGGTCACCTCCAGGGACGACGAGCGACCGGGCTCGGTGAGCGAGCCGTGGGCGAGGAACGCGCCGCGCCACGAGGCGACGGCGTCGCAGCCACCGCCGGAGACGACGGCGGGCGGCAGGCCCCGCACCGGGCGACCTCGCTGGTCGAGCAACCCGGTCTGGCGAGCCAGCGACTCGCCGTCCTTGACGACCCGGACGATGTAGCGGCTGCCCTTGCGCAGGCCGTTGCCCTGCACCATCACGACGTCGGACTTGTGGTTGAAGACCTCGTCGATGTCCTTGCGCAGCCGACGGGCTGCGGCGCCGGTGTCGAGCTCGGCCTCCACGACGATCTTGCCGCTCACGATGTGCAGGCCACCGGCGAAGCGCAGCATGGTGGAGACCTCTGCCTTGCGGCAGCAGGTCTTGGTGATCTGGGTGTTGGCGAGCTCCGCCTTGACCTGAGCCGTCATCGCCATGAGGGCGATCCTGCCACGTGGGTCAACCGGCACGAGCAGGTGTGTCGGGCTACGTCGCGGGCGCTCACGAGGCGGTCCCCGCCATGATGCTCGCGTAGACCCGCGCGAGCTTGCCGGGGTCGTGGCGCGGGGTGCCGTCGTCGGCGGCGACGTCGGCCACGACGAGGGTGGCACCACAGTGTTCGATGGCCGTCCGCAGCTCGGCGAGGCGCTCGGCGTCGAAGCTCGACGAGTCGGCCAGGACGGTGTGGACCAGCAGGCCGGGTGCGTGGTCGAGCAGCACGCGCAGGTGCTCGGCCGGCCCCAGGCCGCCGGTCTCGCCGGGCTGCTCCTCGAGGTTGAGGACGACGACCATGCGCGCCGACGTGGCGATGATCGCCTCGCGCAGGGCGGCCACCCGCAGGTGCGGGAGCACGGAGGTGAACCACGACCCGGGCCCGAGGAACACCCAGTCGGCCTCGGCGATCTTGGCCAGCGCCTCCGGGCTCACCGGCGGGTCGGCCGGGTCGAGGTCGATCGAGACGATCGTCCCTTCGGTGGTGGCCACCTCGACCTGGCCGCGCACCGTGGTGGTCGCAGCCGGGTCGTCGCCCAGGCCCCGCACCTCGGCGGTGATGTCCATCGGGGTGAGCGCCATCGGGAGCACCCGACCCTTGGCCCCGAGCAGGCGCCCCACCCGGTCGAGCGCGTCGACGAGGTCACCCAGCAGCTCCCACAGCCCGACGATCAGGAGGTTGCCGACGACGTGCCCGCGCATCTCGCCCTCCCCCGCGAAGCGGTGCTGCAACGCCTTGGCCCAGGTGTCGCCCCACTCGCCGTCACCGCAGAGCGCGGCGAGGGCCATGCGCAGGTCCCCGGGCGGGAGCACGTTGAACTCCTGGCGCAGCCGGCCCGAGGAGCCGCCGTTGTCGGCGACCGTCACGACTGCGGTCAGGTCGTCGACGCTCAGGTCGTCGACGAGACGCCGCAGCGCGCTGAGGGAGGCGTGGAGCCCGTGCCCCCCGCCGAACGCGACGACCGCCTGGGCGCGATCGCCCTGCAGCTCCCCGGCGCTCACTCGCGCCCCAGGTCTCGGTGCACCGGACGGGCCTTCAGACCAGCGGCGACCAGGCGCCGGGTGATCTCCTCGGTCATGGCCACGCTGCGGTGCTTGCCGCCGGTGCAGCCGATCGCGACGCGCATGAAGCGCTTGCCCTCGCGCAGGTAGCCCTCCCCCACACCGGTGAGCACCGGGACGTAGGCGTCGAGGAACTCGGCCGCGCCGGGACGGGAGCGGACGTACTCCGAGACGTCGGCGTCACGACCGGTGCGGTCGCGCAGCTCGGGGATCCAGAACGGGTTGGGCAGGAAGCGCATGTCGGCGAGGAAGTCGGCGTCGACCGGGATGCCGTACTTGAAGCCGAAGCTGACGACGGTGACCTTGAGCTCGGTGTTGCTGGGGGTGCCGAAGGCGTCGGCGATGCGGTCGGTCAGCTGGTGCACGTTGAGCGCGCCGGAGTCGATGACCAGGTCGGCGTCGCTGCGCAGGTCGGCCAGCACCCGGCGTTCGCGGTGCAGGCCGTCGAGGAGCCGCCCGGAGGCCTGCAACGGGTGTGGACGACGCGCGGCCTCCTGGCGTCGCACGAGCACCTCGTCGGACGCGTCGAGGAAGACCAGGGACGTGCGCCGCCCGGGGAACCCCTGGGCCAGCTGGGTGTGGAGCGAGGCGAAGAAGGAGCCGGACCGCACGTCGACCACGACGGCGATCGGCTGGGTCGTGCCGAGGCTCGCATCGACGAGGCGGACGACGTCGGGCAGCAGGCTGGGCGGGAGGTTGTCGACGACGTAGTAGCCGAGGTCCTCGAGCTCCTTGGCGGCGGTGCTGCGCCCGGCGCCGGTCATGCCGGTGACGACGACGACCTCGCCGAGCATCGGATCGGTGGCCGGTGCGGCAGCGGTGTCGCCAGTGGCGGTGGGCGGGGTGGGCTCGGTCATGACTCCTCGATCTCGCCGGTGGCGGTGTTGACGGAGACGCGGGTGCCGCCGGCGGCGGCCTTGGCAACGGCTTCCTTGATGGCACTGGCCGTGCGGGGGCCGATGCCGGGCACGAGCGCGAGCTCGTCGACGTCGGCCTCGCGGAGCTTCTTCAGTGACCCGAAGTGCTTGAGCAGGGTCTTGCGGCGCACCTCGCCGAGGCCGGGGACGTCGTCGAGCATGCTCTCGACCATCGTCTTGGACCGGCGGGAGCGGTGGTGGTTGATCGCGAAGCGGTGGGCCTCGTCGCGCACGCGCTGCAGCAGGTAGAGCCCCTCGGACGACCGGGCGAGGATCACCGGGTCCTCCTGCGCGGGCAGCCAGACCTCCTCGAGTCGCTTGGCGAGCCCGCACACCGGGATGTCGTCGATGCCGAGCTCGTCGAGAGCCTGCTGCGCCGCCGCGACCTGGGGTGGACCGCCGTCGACGACCACCAGCCCGGGGGCGTAGGCGAACTTGCGGGGGCGACCGGTCTCGGGGTCCACGAGCATCGGCCCCTGGTCGGTCTCACGCGCCTCCGAGCGCGCCTGCTCGTCGAGGAGACGTCGGAAGCGACGGGTGATCACCTCGTGCATGGACGCGACGTCGTTCTGTCCCTCGACGTCCTTGATGACGAAGCGGCGGTACTCGCCCTTGCGTGCCAGGCCGTCCTCGAAGACGACCATCGAGGCGACGACCTCGGTGCCCTGGAGGTTGGAGACGTCGTAGCACTCGATGCGCAGCGGCACCTCGTCGAGCTCGAGGGCCTCGCGGATCTCCTCGAGCGCGCGGTTGCGGGTGGTGAGGTCGCTGGCCCGCTTGGTCTTGTGGAGGACCAGGGACTGGCCGGCGTTACGCGCCACGGTCTCCTGCAGGGTCTTCTTGTCGCCGCGCTGCGGCACCCGGATCACCACCCGGCTCCCGCGCAGGTCGCTCAGCAGCGCCTCGAACGTCGCGACGTCGGGCGGCAGCTCGGGCACGAGGATCTCGCGCGGCACCGCGTCGGCGTCGCCGGCGTAGAGCTGGAGGAGGAAGTCCTCGACGAGCTCGGGGGTGCCGCCCTCGTCGACGCGGTCGGCGACCCATCCGCGCTGCCCGCGGATGCGGCCCCCGCGCACGTAGAAGATCTGCACGGCCACCTCGAGGGGGTCCTCGGCGAGGGCGATCACGTCGGCGTCGGCGCCGTCGCCGAGCACGACGGCCTGCTTCTCCAGCGCCTTCTGCAGCGCGCCGAGGTCGTCGCGCAGCCGGGCCGCGCGCTCGAAGTCCATGGCGTCGGAGGCGGCGTACATCTCCTTCTCGATGCGGCGCACGAACGGTCGCGTCTGCCCGGCCATGAAGTCGCAGAAGTCGTCGACGATGGCGCGGTGCTCGTCGGCCGAGACGGTGCCCACGCACGGCGCCGAGCACTTGCCGATGTAGCCGAGCAGGCACGGGCGCCCGATCTGGGCCGAGCGCTTGAAGACGCCGTTGCTGCACGAGCGCATCGGGAACACGCGCAGGAGCACGTCGACGGTCTCGCGGATCGCCCAGGCGTGGCTGTAGGGGCCGAAGTAGCGGGTGCCCTTGCGCTTGGCGCCCCGCCCGACCATGACGCGCGGGTACTCGTCGCCGACGGTGACGGCGAGCCAGGGGTAGGACTTGTCGTCGCGGTACTTGACGTTGAAGCGGGGGTCGTACTCCTTGATCCAGGAGTACTCCAGCTGCAGCGCCTCCACCTCGGTGTTGACGACCGTCCACTCGACGCTGGTCGCGGTCGTGACCATCGTGGCGGTGCGCTGGTGCAGGTTGGCGACGTCCTGGAAGTACGACGAGAGCCGGGCGCGCAGGTTCTTCGCCTTGCCGACGTAGATCACCCGGGAGGAGGCGTCACGGAACCGGTAGACGCCGGGCTGGGTGGGGATCGAGCCCGGCTCGGGACGGTAGGACAAGGGCCCTCCCGCCGGGCGAGGCGGGCGACGCGGAGACATGGCCCAACCCTACGGAACCTCGCCGACACCGTTCGGGTCAGGAGGGTGCGGTCGCAGCCCCGAGCAGGTCAGGCGAGCACGATGCTGTCGCCGTCGACAGCGAGATCGATCGAGGCCAACGGTGCGGAGGCCGGGCCCTGCACGGCCGACCCGTCCTCGATCGAGAACCGGCTGCCATGGTTGGGACACACGATCTCGGTGCCGTCGACCTGGTTGACGGCCGTGCCGGTGTGGGTGCACGTGGTGTTGAAACCGAGGAACGTGCCCTCGGTCGGCTGGGTGATGACCAGCTGGGCGTCGGGCAGCACGATGCCGCCCCCCACCGGGACCTCGGCGGTCGTGGCCAGGGGTGCGCCCGGCTCGGGGGCAGCACTCCCACCTCCGGACGACTCCGTGCCCCCGCCACAGCCGGCCAGGGCGGCCGCCACCCCGAGGGCGCCGAGGCCCTGGAAGACGATTCGTCGCGACGCGCGGATGTCGCTCATGACAGCACCACCTGGTCCTTCTTGATCGTGAAGTCGACGGCCGGCAGGGGCGCCGGGGCGGGACCGCCCAGCACCTCCCCGGTCGCCAGGTCGAAGCTGCTCGCATGGCACGAGCAGGTGATGGACGTGCTCACCCCGGACACGAGGCAGCCCGAGTGCGTGCACACCGCGGAGAAGCACCGGAACTCACCCGCCTCCGGCTGGGTGACGACGACCCGGCTGTCGGTGTAGACCACACCACCGCCGACCGGGATGTCGTCGGTGGACGCGAGCACCTCGGCGCCGGTCTCGGCCGGGGCGTCGGGGCCGGCCTCGCCGGTGGCCTCCGCCGCAGGTGTGGGCGTCGGTCCGGCCGGCGTGGCGTCCGACGCCGTCGGCGCACCGGATGCCCCGTCGTCCGCGCACGCCCCCACCAGCGGGAGGCCGAGACCAGTGCCGGCGAGGCCGGCCAGGGCCCGGCGTCGGGTGAGGGACGTGCTGCGCATGCGGGGCTCCTTCGGTCAGACGATCACCAGCCTAGAGGGGGCACCCATGCGGCCCTCGGGGCCGTCAGTGCGACTCAGCGTCGGAGCAGACGACCGACCCCGTTGGTGAGCCGGATCGCGAAGAACCCCTTGCCCCCGTCGGAGTACCAGACCGACTTCCGTCGCACGTCCCAGGCGGGCTGGGAGAAGGCGAGCGCTCCGTCCTCCGAAGGCTGGTTGAAGTAGGCGACCTCCCGCGGCCGGGCGAGGTCGCGGATGTCGAAGATGCGCAGCCCCGAACCGATCATCGAGCAGGCAGCGAGTCGAGGGTTCCTGCGCGAGGGCACCGAGCAGTAGTGCGCGGTGTACCCACCCAGCGGCGTGCTGGCACCGGGGTCACCGGCCGAGGCCGAGCGCGCTCGTGGCTGATGCACGCCGAGCCGCAGCCGCGACACGATCGACGGCTCCTCGGGGTCGGTCACGTCGATGATCCGGGCGGCACCCACGCGGGCGTCCTTGGCCTCGAAGGAACCCCCGTTGAGGCCGTAGTCGGAGAACTCGTCGACCTGGAGGACGTAGGAGCGCCCCGCCTTGCCGAACGGTTGGGCGACCTGGGGGATGGAGCTCTCCGGCCACGTGAGGTCCGACAGGGTCCGGACCTGTGGGTCGGGCACCCGGTCCTGGATCTCGCTCACGTCGAGGATCCGCAGGCCCTCACCCGGCAACCGGCCTCCGGACAGGTCGTTGCCGATGTTGGCGACGTACATCGTCCGCCCGTCGTTCGAGAGCCGCATCCCGTGGTAGTTGACGCCTCGCTGCACGTAGAGGCTGGTGGGTGCCGTGGCGTCGCTGACGTCGAGGGCGACGAGGGTGTTGCCGCCCGAGCTGGTGCCGTAGAACGTGCGGCCGTCCCGCGACCACCCGCTCTCGTGCCCCAGGATCGCCTGCTCGGTCCGGGAGAGCAGCACCGGCCGGCGACAGCTGGTGGCGATGTCGTAGATCTCCAGGATGCCGGGAGCCGTGAACGCCGTGCCTGACACGGCGGCGAGCAGACCGCGGCGCTGGTTGACGAGGAGGGACTCGTGGGGGCTCAGCATGGACGGGCTGGTCAAGGTACGGACCAGCCTGGGGCGACGGGGTCGGTCCATGTCGAGCACGAGCACCCCGAGACCGGATTGCGTCTGCTGGAGCAGGTCCGTCGGGAAGGCCCGGGTGGAGTCGTAGTAGGCGCAGGTGTGGCCCTGCCGGTCGCGGTAGCGCAGCACCTTGAACCCGCCGGTGCTCCCCTGCCTGCCCACGACGCGGGCGTTGCAGCGGTAGCCCCGTGCCGCGCGGCCCGAGGAGTAGTCGGACGACGGCACGCGCCCCTGGACTCCCGTCTCGGGTCGCGACCCGGGACCGCACTCGGCGACCGGTGTCGAGCCAGGGAAGCGGTCGGCCTGGGCCGAGGCCCCGTCGACCGAGACGAGCGCAAGGCCACCCGTCGCGACCAGGACCAGGGTGAGAGCGAGGTGGCGCAGGGCTGGGGCGGTGGCGACGCGACGAGGCATGCCGGATCAACGACGGGGTGTGATCCGGGTTACCCGCGACTGGTGGCGGCCTTCGCGGCAGTCTTCTTCGTGCCCGTGGCCGATGACTTCTTCGCCACCGCCTTCTTGGCGGCGGTCTTCCTTGCTGGAGCCTTCTTCGCCGGCGCCTTCTTGGTCGCGCCTCGCGCACCCGCGACGACCCCGTCGGCCGGCGCTCGACGCGCCGGCGTCTGCGTGGCCTCGCGACCGGCGAGCAGCGGAGCGAGGTACTGGCCGGTGTAGCTCTCGGCCACCCCCGCGACGTGCTCGGGCGTGCCCTCGGCCACCACGGTGCCGCCGCGCGAGCCACCCTCGGGGCCCATGTCGACCAGCCAGTCGGCGGTCTTGATGACGTCGAGGTTGTGCTCGATCACCAGGACGCTGTTGCCGGCGTCGACCAAGCGACCCAGCACGAGCAGGAGCTTGCGGATGTCCTCGAAGTGCAGGCCCGTCGTGGGCTCGTCGAGGACGTAGACCGTGCGGCCCGTGGACCGCTTCTGCAGCTCGGAGGAGAGCTTGACGCGCTGCGCCTCACCACCGGAGAGCGTGGTCGCGGGCTGGCCGAGTCGGACGTAGCCGAGGCCGACCTCGACCAGCGTCTTCATGTGTCGTGAGATCGCCGGCACGGCGGCGAAGAAGTCGACGGCCTCCTCGATCGGCATGTCGAGGACCTCGGCGATGGTCTTGCCCTTGTAGTGGACCTCGAGCGTCTCGCGGTTGTAGCGAGCGCCGTGGCAGACCTCGCACGGCACGTAGACGTCGGGCAGGAAGTTCATCTCGATCTTGAGCGTGCCGTCGCCCGAGCAGGCCTCGCAGCGACCGCCCTTGACGTTGAACGAGAACCGGC
This sequence comes from Nocardioides sp., assembly GCA_041634935.1. Taxonomy (GTDB): domain Bacteria; phylum Actinomycetota; class Actinomycetes; order Propionibacteriales; family Nocardioidaceae; genus Nocardioides. Next base: position 176 of record JBFJKO010000085.1, on the reverse strand, counting down.
CCTGCAGGTAGCCGCGCATCTTGGCCTCCGGCGTGGAGGCGAAGAGCTTCCGGACGTGGTCGAAGACCCCCGTGTAGGTCGCCGGGTTGGACCTCGGCGTGCGTCCGATCGGCGACTGGTCGACGTGGATCACCTTGTCGACGTGCTCGAGCCCGGTGATCTTCTGGTGCCGGCCG
>JBFJKO010000084.1:0-9580 GCA_041634935.1 Nocardioides sp. | reverse complement strand
GGCGGCGGAGGCGGCGGCGGAGTGCGGTCGGGTGCCGTCACGGTCACCGTGAGGCTGAACCCGCGCCCCTGGTCGCCGAAGCCGATCACGGTGGTGCCGGTCAGCGCGGCGCGCTCCACCCGCTGGCCGTTGACCCAGGTGCCGAGCGAGCTGCCGAGGTCGACGACCTCCCAGCCGTCGCCCACCGGCCTCAGCTCGGCGTGCGCGCGCGAGACCGTGGACTCGTCGGTGACGATGTCGGAGGCCGGGTCGCGGCCGATCCGGAACACCCGAGCGGTCGGCGATCCCCACGTCCGGGAGGACGACTGGATGCGGATGCTGCTCATGGTGGGGGCCTCCGGGCCTGGGACGCAGTGCGCCCGGCGAGGCCAGGCGTCTGGGTCGAGACTATCCGGGGTCACCGCCCCCGCGCCTCCCACGGCGGGTGAGCCCGGTGCGTCGGGCGCTCCTAGAGTGCAGGTCATGAGCGTGCTCCCGATCGGTGCCCATGTCGACCAGACCGACCCCCTCGCCGAGGCGGCCGCCCGCCAGGCACCCCTGGTGCAGTTCTTCCTGGGTGACCCGCAGGGTTACCAGGGTCCGGAGATCGCCTACGCCGGCGGCGCCGAGGCGCTGCGCGACGACGCGGCCGCGGCCGGCGTCGACCTCTACGTGCACGCGCCGTACATCATCAACGTCGCGACCACGAACAACCGGATCCGCATCCCGAGCCGCAAGCTCCTGCAGAAGCACGTCGACGCCGCGGCCGCCATCGGCGCCAAGGGCCTGATCGTGCACGGCGGCCACGTCAACAAGACCGACAGCCCCGAGGTCGGCTTCGACAACTGGCGCAAGGCCATCGAGGCCACCGACCTCAAGGTGCCGCTCCTCATCGAGAACACCGCCGGCGGCGACAACGCGATGACCCGCTACCTCGAGCGCATCGGTCGGGTCTGGGACGCCATCGGCAGCGCCGAGGGAGCCGACCAGGTCGGCTTCTGCCTCGACACCTGCCACGCCCACGCCGGCGGCAACGCCCTCGAGACGGTGGTGGACGACGTCCGCGCGATCACCGGCCGGATCGACCTGGTGCACTGCAACGACAGCCGCGACGCCTTCGACTCCGGCGCCGACCGGCACGCCAACTTCGGCGCCGGCACCATCGACCCCGACCTGCTCGCCGCGGTCGTGCGCGACGCCGGCGCCCCGGTGGTCTGCGAGACCCCGGGCGGCGCCGACGAGCACGCAGCCGACTTCGCGTGGCTTCGCGAGCGGCTGTGACCCACCGGTAGCCTCGACCCGTGCTGACCGTCCGCCCCGTCCCCGAGTCCGACCACCTGGGGTTCGTCGACTCCCGGCGCTCGGCCAGCTTCCTCCAGACCCCGGCGTGGGGCGCGGTGAAGAGCGAGTGGCGGCGCGAGTCGCTCGGCTGGTTCGATGCCGACGGCTCGCTCGTCGGCGCGGCCCTGGTGCTCTACCGCCAGCTGCCGAAGGTCAAGCGCTACCTCGCCTACCTCCCCGAGGGACCGGTCATCGACTGGACCCTGGAGAGCGGGGCCGAGAGGGGAGCCGAGGGTGACGACCTCGCCGTCTGGCTCGACCCGCTCACCGCCCACCTCAAGGCGCAGGGCGCCTTCGGCGTGCGGATGGGCCCGCCCGTCGTCACCCGCCGCTGGGACGCCGCCGCCATCAAGGCCGGCATCGCCGACGACGCCGTACGACGCCTGGACGACGTCGCCCCGACCGTGCGCGACGCCGCCGGGGCCCGCGTCGTCTCCGAGCTGCACCGCCTCGGGTGGCGACCGCAGGCGGCCGAGGGCGGCTTCTCCGCCGGTCAGCCGCAGTACGTCTTCCAGATCCCGCTGCGTCACCCCGACGGCACCGCCCGCACCGAGGACGACGTCCTCAAGGGGATGAACCAGCAGTGGCGCCGCAACATCAAGAAGGCCGCCAAGGAGGGCGTCGTGGTCACCACCAGCACCCCCGAGACCCTGACCGCCGACCTCCGGGCCTTCCACGACCTCTACGTGCACACCGCGCAGCGCGACCACTTCACCCCGCGCCCCCTCGGCTACTTCACCACCATGGTCGAGGCCCTGAGCGCCGAGAGCCCCGACCGGCTCCGCCTCTGGTTCGCCCGCCACGAGGGCGAGCTGGTCGCCGCCACGATCGCGATCCGCGTCGGTGCGCACGCCTGGTACTCCTACGGCGCCTCCTCCACCGAGAAGCGCGACGTGCGTGGCTCCAACGCGGTGCAGTGGGCGATGATCTCCGACGCGCTCGGGGCCGGCGCCGACGTCTACGACCTGCGCGGCATCACCGACACCCTCGACGCCGACGACCCGCACGCCGGGCTGATCCAGTTCAAGGTCGGCACCGGCGGCGAGGCCGTCGAGTACGTCGGAGAGTGGGACCTCCCCCTCAACCGGCTGCTCTACCGCGCCTTCGACGTCTACATGGCCCGCCGAGGCCGCTCGTGACCCTCACCCTCACCGTCGACGGCGAGCGCTGGCGTCGACACCTGCGCGCCACCGCCGACGCCCACCCCGGTCTCGTCCCGGTCACCAAGGGCAACGGCTACGGCTTCACCCTCGGCCGGCTGGCCCGGCGCAGCCAGTGGCTCGGAGTCGACACGATCGCGGCCGGCACCTACACCGAGCTGCCCGAGCTCGCCGGCCGCTTCGACGGCTCGCTGGTCGTGCTCACCCCGTGGCGGCCCTTCGTCGACGACCTCGACCCGGCCCTGGCCGACCGGGTGATCCACACGCTCGGACGCGTCGAGGACGTCGACGCGCTCCTCGCCCGCCAGCCGCGGGCCCGGTTCGTGCTCGAGCTGCGCACCTCGATGGTGCGTCACGGCTTCCTGGCCCGCGAGCTCTGGGAGGCGGCCGAGCGGCTGCGCCACCACCGTGGCGCCCGCCTCGAGGGCGTCGCCCTGCACCTCCCCCTCGCCCAGGGCTCCCACCTCGGCGAGGTCCGGCGCCTGATGAACGACGCCGTCGGGGCGGGGCTCGAGGGGCTCTCCACCATCTGGGTCAGCCACCTCAGCCACGCCGAGCTCGACGTGCTGCGCGCGTCATACGCCGACTTCACCATCCGGCCGCGGATCGGGACCGACCTCTGGCTCGGCGACCGCGGGGCGCTGCACGTGACCTCGACGGTGCTCGACGTGCACCCGCTCGAGCGGGGCGACTCCTTCGGCTACCGCGCACGCACCGCCCCGAAGTCCGGCCACCTGCTCGTCGTCAGCGGCGGCACCGCCCACGGCATCGGTCTCGAGGCCCCCACGGGTGACTCCTCGATGAAGGCCCGCGCCGCCACCCTGGCGCGCGGCGGCCTCGACGCGGTCGGCTTCGTGCGCTCGCCCTTCTCGATCGACGGCAAGCAGCGGCTCTTCGCCGAACCGCCGCACATGCAGGCCTCGATGCTGTTCGTGCCGACCGGCGCGCGGGTGCCGGACGTCGGCGACCAGATCGACGTGCGGGTGCGCTACACCGCGACGTCGTTCGACCGCATCGTCGTCACCTGAGCCGAGACCGACGGGCCGAGCCGTGCGCGCCGTCCGACCCTGCCGGGTCGATCGGGTCGATCGGGTCGATCGGACGCGACCGGGTCGTCCTCGACCCACCACACGTCGCCGACCACGGTCGCGACCAGCCACAGCGTGCCGACGACGTGGAGCCCGATCCCGAGCCAGTAGAAGGCGGGCGGGCCCTCCCCGCCGGGGTCCAGCAGCCCACCCAGCCACCAGGAGTGCAGCGCGGCGAACAGCACGACGCCGGCCTGCCACACGAGCAGGTCACGCCAGCGCGGGCGGGCCAGGGCGGCGAGCGGCAGCAGCCACAGTGCCTGGTGCGGCTCGAAGGTCGGGCGGAGCAGCACGAAGCCTGCGACGAGCAGCAGGGCGACCTGGCTCACCCGCGGCGGGGCGGCAGCGAGGAGGGCGAGCGCCGCGACCGCCACCGCCCAGAGCCCGACGAGCAGCCACGACAGCAGCAGCACCGTCGCGTGCGGCAAGCCCGTCGAGCCGGTCTCGCCGGCGCCCCCGAAGGTCCGCATCGCGCCGTCGACGATCGTCCACACCGTGCCGGCGTCCGGTCCCCGGTCAGCGGCCACGACCCAGAACCGCTCCCACTGCGCGCGGCCGGACACGAAGGCCGGCGCGTTGATCGCGACCCAGGACGCGAGAGCCGTGACCGCCGCCGGAAGGACGTGGCGCAGCCGGCCGGTGCGGACCGAGGTGAGGGCGAAGGCGAGCAGCAGCAGGGCGGGCCACACCCCGGTCGCGGCCCCGACCCCGACCGCCACCCCGGCGAGCGCCACCCGCCGCCGGGACCACGCGAGCAGGGCCAGCGCGACGGCGCACACCGCGAGCAGGTGCCAGGCGCTCAGCCCGGTGAGCACCAGGACCGGCGCGACCGCGAAGCCGGCGGCGTCCCACGGGCGACGCCGGTGCACCAGGCTGAGCGCCCAGGTGGTGAGCAGCGCGAGGAGCGCGAAGCCGACGGCGTTCACGCCGACGAAGATCACCCGCTCGCGGCGGACGTCGGGGTCGCGCGCGAGGGCGCCGGTCGGGATGGCGAAGCGCTCGGTCAGGTCGGGTGAGCCGGCGAGCACGTGGGTGACGCGCGCCGCGGCGTGGGCCCACAGGCCGGTGAGCGCCGGCTCCTCGAGCACGGGGTAGCGGGCGAGCGAGGTCGGGTCGCCGTCCCACGGCCAGGTGCCCTCGACGAGACCGGTACCGGTGTAGGCCTCGGCGACCTCGGAGGTGCACACGTGGGAGTAGGCCACGTCACCGCTCCACTGGGCGGTGACGCAGGACTGCTTGGCGACGAGGCCGAGGGCGAAGGTCAGCGCCGTGAGGGCCAGCAGGACGCGCACCGGCGTCCACCACGAGCCGTCGCCTCCCGAGCGCGCACGCACCCGGGTCCCCACCGGGCCGCCGACGGGCGTCGACAGCGCCGCGACCACCCGGTCGTCGGCACTGGGGTGCACGTGGCCCTCGGCCGGTTCGTGCCGGGCCGCCGGCACCTCGTTCACGCCCTGCCCACCTCAGCCCACCTCAGTCCGCCGAGAGCCGGAGCTCAGTCCGCGCTGCGGGCTGCACCGCCGCCCGAGCCCGGCTTGGGCGTCGGGGTCGGCGTGGGAGTCGGCGTCGGGGTCGGGGTGGGAGTCGGCGTCGGCGTGGGGCTCGGCGACTCGCACCGCAGCAGTCCGCAGCTCTCCGTCGGGGGCGCCGGGGTGGGCGTCGGGGTGGGCGTCGGGGTCGGCGTCGGGGTCGGCTCCGGCGACGGCTCCTTGGTCGGCGACTTCGTGGGCTTGGTCGTCTTGGGCGGCTGCGACGACGACGGCGCCGGGGGCGGCGTGTAGGCCGGAGCGGGGTCGACGCCGGGCGCGTCACCGTCGACGTAGGCGGGCTCGGGGAAGTCGAGGACCTCGGTGCCCTCGAGCGCGAGACCCATCACGGCGGTCCAGGTGTCGGCGGGGAAAGCGCCACCGAAGTACGACGGAAGCCAGCCCTGGAGCTGCTCGTTGCCCTTGCCGCGCACGTACATGACGGCGGTGGACAGCTGCGGGGTGTAGCCGGCGAACCACGCCGAGGAGACCTCGCCGAGGCCGTTGGTGGCGGTGCCGGTCTTGGCCGCCGCAGGGCGACCCAGGCTGAGAGCAGCCGTGCCGGAGCCGGCGCGAACGTTCTCCTGCAGCGCGAAGGAGACGTCGGCCGCGAGGTCGGCGCTGAGCGCGCGCTTGGTGACGACCTTGTGGTTGTAGAGCACCTCGCCGTCGGCACTGGTGACCTTCTCGATGACGTACGGCTCGGCCGCGACGCCCTCGTTGGCGAGGGTGGCGTAGCCGTTGGCCATGTTGATCGGGCTCACGGTCTGCGAGCCCAGCGCCACCCCGGTGATCGCCTTGAGGCCCGGGGAGGAGTCCGGGAAGCCGACCTGGCGACCGGCCTTGTTGGGCGGGATCCCCATCTTGTTGGCCATCTTCACGATCGAGGTCGGCCCGTCGTCCATCGCCAGGGTGAGGTCGATGAAGGCGGAGTTGGCCGACTTCTGGGTGGCGGTGATCAGGTTGATCGCCGAGCCGAAGTCGCTGTCGCCCTGGTTCTCGATCTCGGTGCCGTCAGGCAGCTCGTAGGGCGAGTTGCCGTCGAAGGTGTCGCGCAGCGCGAACCCCTGCTCGAGGGCCGCGGCGAGGGCGAAGGCCTTGAAGGTCGACCCGGCCTGACCGCCCGCGATCGCCCAGTTGATCTGGGAGTCGAGGTAGTCCTGGCCGGCGTAGAAGCCGCGCACCGCGCCGGTGCCGGGCTCGACGCTGCCCACCCCGATGTGAAGCTGCTTGTCGCCGAAGCCCTCAGGCTTGGCGTCGAGCACGCCCTGCTCGGCGGCCTTCATGGCGTCCTGGTCGAAGGTCGTGGTGATCCGCAGGCCGCCGCCGTCGATCTCCTCGTCGGTGAAGAGCGAGCCGTCCTTCTTGCGGAGGTCCAGCAGCGACTTCTTGACCATCGCGAGCATGTGGCCCTTCTGGCCGCCATAGCTGCTCTCGGCCACGACCTCGGTGAACTTCGGCAGGCGCTTGGCGGCCTTGGTGGCCTTCGCCTCGGAGATGTCGCCGACCTCGGCCATCGAGTCGAGCACGTAGTCGTAGCGCTCGCGCAGTCGCTTCTTGGCGTCCTTGCCGTTGTCGGGGTCGAGCCCGGAGGGGTTGTTGAGGACGCTGGCCAGCACGGCCGACTGACGCAGGTTGAGGTCGGCGGCGTCGACGCCGAAGAACGCCTCGGCAGCCGCCTCCGCGCCATAGGTGCCGCGGCCGAAGTAGATGGTGTTGAGGTAGCCCTGCAGCACCTCGTCCTTGCTCTGCTCGCGCTGGATCTTCAGCGACAGGATCGCTTCCTTGATCTTGCGCGTGTAGGAGCGCTCCTGGGTGAGGTAGAGGATCTTCACGTACTGCTGGGTGATCGTGGAGGCGCCCTGCTTGCTGTTGCCGCTGGCGTTGCTGAACGCCGCGCGCACGATGCCGCGGGGGTCGATGCCGCTGTCGGTGTAGAAGGAGCGGTTCTCCGCCGCGACGACGGCGTTCTTGAGGTTCTCGGAGATCTCGTCGAGCCCCACGATCTCGCGCTCCTGGGTCGCGAAGTTGCCGAGCTCGGTCGAACCGTCCTCGTAGTAGACGAAGGTCGACTGGGTGAGGAACTCGTCGTTCGGCTGCGGGATCTCGATCGTCTTGTAGAGGAAGAGGAAGGCCCCGATGCCCAGCAGCGCGACCACGACGCCCGCGCCGGTGACGAGCAGGGCGCCCCGCGCGATGCGCTGCTTCCACGTGCGCGACGGCCGGTTGCGGAAGGTGAGCCGCTCGGCCCAGGAACGGCGGTAGCCGTCGGCGCCGTAGGCCGAGGAGCCGCCGAGGAAGCCTCGCCGGGGGGCCTTGGCGGAGGAGCGGGAGGACGTCGTACGAGCGCCGCTGCGGTTGCCTGCCACGTTCACCTCTGATGACTCGGTGTCGACGCCGGGGGCCCGGGGGTGGTCCCACACAGCGGCGCGCCCGGACCGGGTGGTCGACGGTGGGAGGGCGTGCGAAGAACGATGCTACGGCCCGGTAGGTAGCAGGTCCCAATACGTGCGCGCGACCGATCAGGTCGACACGTAGTCCCAATACGTCGGAACTTCCTGATTCATGGATATATCGCTACGATACGTCGCATGGCACGCCGCGCAGAGACCATCGAGCTCGCAGTCCTCGGACTGCTGCACGAGGGACCCATGCACGGCTACGAGCTGCGCAAGCGGCTCAACCTCATGCTCGGGTGGGGACGGGTCCTGTCCTACGGGTCGCTGTACCCGACGCTGAAGAAGATGCTGCGCGGCGCACTCATCGAGGAGACGTCCACGACGCTCGCCCCGGTCTCGCGTCGTCCCCGCATCGTCTACCAGGTCACCGAGGCCGGCACGGCCGAGTTCGAGCGACTGATGTCGGAGGTCGGTCCCACGGCGTGGGAGGACGACAACTTCGGCATCCGTTTCGCGTTCTTCGGCCGCACCGACATGGAGATCCGGCTGCGCGTCCTGGAGGGGCGCCGCACGCGGTTGCAGGAGCGGCTCGACCGCATCCAGCAGCAGCTCTCGATGACCGAGCAGGAGGTCGACCGGTACTCCGCCGAGCTCCAGCGCCACGGGGTCGAGTCGGCCGAGCGCGAGGTCCAGTGGCTCTCGGACCTCATCAACGCCGAGCGCAACCAGCAGGCCAACCCGTCTGCCCCGCAACAGACCTGAAGCACCACCAGATCACCAGACCGCACGACTCAACCACTGCTCACACAGTGACAAGGAAGGGATCCCACAATGGGTTCGGTACGAGTAGCAATCGTGGGAGTCGGCAACTGCGCGACATCCCTCATCCAGGGTGTCGAGTACTACAAGGACGCCGCCCCTGACACGACCGTTCCCGGTCTCATGCACGTGATGTTCGGTGACTACCACGTCAGCGACCTCGAGTTCGTGGCTGCCTTCGACGTCGACGACAAGAAGGTCGGCAAGGACCTCTCCGAGGCCATCAACGCCTCCGAGAACAACACGATCTCCATCACCGACGTGCCCACGCTGGGTGTCGACGTGCTGCGTGGACCCACCCTCGACGGTCTCGGCAAGTACTACCGCCAGACGATCGAGGAGTCGGCCGCCGAGGCCGTCGACGTCGTCGCCGCGCTCAAGGACGCCCAGGTCGACGTCATGGTCTCCTACCTCCCGGTGGGTTCGGAGGAGGCCGACAAGTTCTACGCCCAGTGCGCGATCGACGCCGGCGTCGGCTTCGTCAACGCCCTGCCCGTCTTCATCGCCTCCGACCCGGTGTGGGCCAAGAAGTTCGAGGACGCCGGCGTCCCGATCGTCGGTGACGACATCAAGAGCCAGGTCGGTGCCACCATCACCCACCGCGTGATGGCGAAGCTGTTCGAGGACCGCGGCGTCGCCCTCGACCGCACCTACCAGCTCAACGTCGGCGGCAACATGGACTTCAAGAACATGCTCGAGCGCGAGCGCCTGGAGTCGAAGAAGGTCTCCAAGACCCAGGCCGTCACCTCGAACCTCACCGGCGAGCTCGCCGACAAGATCGACTCGCGCAACGTCCACATCGGTCCCTCGGACTACGTGGCGTGGCTCGACGACCGCAAGTGGGCCTACGTCCGCCTCGAGGGTCGCGCCTTCGGCGACGTCCCGCTCAACCTCGAGTACAAGCTCGAGGTCTGGGACTCCCCCAACTCGGCCGGCATCATCATCGACGCCGTCCGCGCCTGCAAGATCGCCAAGGACCGCGGCCTCGGTGGCCCGATCATCTCGGCGTCGTCCTACCTGATGAAGTCCCCGCCGGTCCAGATCGAGGACACCGAGGGTCGTCGTCGCGTCGAGGCCTTCATCCGCGGCGAGGAGTGACCCTCACCGCAGCCTGAACCACCTGCAGCACCACGGACCCGCCGCCCTCCCGAGGGCGGCGGGTTCGTGCGTTGTGGGGGTCGGCCCGGAGAAGTCGTCGCCACGTCTCGATACGTCGGCCCGCTCCTTCGTCGCTCGGCCGACTACTCGACGACCACATCCACCACCCG
>JBFJKO010000083.1:0-9603 GCA_041634935.1 Nocardioides sp. | reverse complement strand
TGGCTCCCCACTGCGCGCGGCTGAAGATCTGCGGCTTCGGCGTGTAGGAGGCCGCGGCCAGGTCGAGCGTGCCGTCGGTGTCCTCCGTCGAGTCGGGGCTCTCCGGAGCCGCCGTCGGCTCGGGGACAGGCGTGGACGTCGGCGCCGGGGTGGGTGCCGGGGTCGGCGACGGCGTGGGGGCGGTCGTCGCGGCGCTGCGCGGCAGGGCCGCGGTGTCGATCTCGGCGCTCTCGCGTTCGGTGGTGGTCGCCGCGCCCGGGTCGATCACGGCGAGCCGGAGGTCGGCCGGCGCCGCGCCCTCGGTGTCGACGCGCACCTGCACCTCGTCGACCTCGCCGACGAGCAGCTCGTCGGTGCCGGGGCGGGCGCTCGCCGCCTCCGGGCTCTCGGGGTCCGGGCCGTGCTCGTCGCTGTAGTGCGCCTCGCCCCAGGCCGACCAGACGCCGTCGTCCTTGGTGCGGACCTGCACGTCGATCTCGCCCTCCACGAGGACGGGGTTGGTCGACCCTCCGGACCAGGTCACGCCGACGGCGCCGTAGCCGGTGACCGGCTGCGGGTCGCTGATCACGACGTCGGTGCCGCTCGTCGTACGGCGGCTGCTGACCGCCAGCGCGTCGGCGCGCATCCGGGCCCCGGCGGGGGCGGTGAGCGGGTACTCCGACACGACGGCCTCGGTGACCGTGGTCGGCACCTCGGCCTTGAGGGTCGTGGCCCTGGCGTAGGCAGCCATCGAGGCCGAGGGGGCGCCGAGCGCGCCCGGACCGACGGCGTCGGACGTGTCGCGCGTGTCGGTCAGCCCGCCGGCGGCGACGGACCCGGAGGGGTCGCGCGGCACCAGCTCGAGGCTGATCACGTTGGCGGCAGGCGTGAGCGCTGCGCAGATGACACCGATCACCAGCAGCTGCTGGCAGGCGGTGACGAAACGGGGGTGGCGAGGGGACATCAGAATTTTCTCCAGTGCGGCGGGGAAGAGTCACACAAGACGCAACTGTCACACCCGTAACACCACCCTGGGAAGAGTTGGTGAGTAACTACAACGCTGTAATTACCAGTCGACACGCCGATGAATTCTGGATTTGTCAACCCGGCGGGGTCTCAGGACACCACGCACGGCCGTCCGCCGCTTCGAGACGCGAAAAAAGCAGGCAGCCCCGACCCGGTCGGGGCTGCCTGCGGTGACGCGCTCAGATGTCGGCGCCGAGCTCCTCGTCGGAGTCGAAGTGCTCCTCGTTGCCGGTGCGCTCCTCGTCGTACTTGAGGACCCGGATGCCTTCCTGCACGTCGCCGTCGAAGACCAGGCGACCCTTGTCGAGGATCAGCACCCGGTTGCACATGCGCTTGACCGAACCGGCGGCGTGGGAGACGTAGAAGAGCGTGCGACCGGAGTCGCGCACCTCCTCCATGCGCTGGAGGCACTTCTTCTTGAAGGGCTTGTCGCCCACCGCGAGGACCTCGTCGGCGAGGAAGATCTCGGAGTCGACGTGGATGGCGACCGCGAAGCCCAGGCGGGCCGACTGGCCCGAGGAGTAGTGCCCGACCTCGGTCTGCAGGAACTTGGTCGGGATCTCGGCGAAGTCGACGATCGCGTCGTACTTGCGCGCGATCTCGTTCTCCGACATCCCCAGGATCGCGGCGTTGAGCATGATGTTCTCCTTGCCGCTCAGCTGCGGGTGGAAGCCCGCGCCGGTGGCGATGAGACCGGCGATCCGCCCCCGGGTGCGCACGGTCCCCTGGTCGGGGCGCATCACCCCGTTGATCATCTTGAGCAGGGTGCTCTTGCCCGAGCCGTTGAGGCCCATCAGCCCGATGGACTCGCCCTGGCTGACGGTGAAGGAGACGTCGTCGACCGCCGGGAAGGTCTCACTGGTGCGCTTGCCCTTCGCCAGGGCGACCGTCACCTGCTTGAAGGTGCGGTGGTAGCGGAGGGTGAACTCCTTGGTGACGTTCTCGACCCGGATGGACTCGGCCATCAGATGCGCTCCGGAATCTGCTTCTCGAACTTGCTGAACACGAGCTGGGCGATCACGAGCAGCACCAGCGAGACCACGACCATGATGCCGCCGAGCGCGTAGAGGTTCTCCGGCAGGCGGCCCACCTGGTCCTCCTCGCTGAGGGTCGGGATCCAGAAGGCGCTCTGGAAGAGCATCACGGCGTCCGCGATCGGGTTGAGGATGTAGTAAGGCGTGGCCGCCCCGAACCGCTCCCCCACCATCTCGTAGCTGTAGATCATCGGCACGCCGAAGCGGACGAAGTTGGTCAGGATGTTGACGAAGCTCGAGAAGTCGCGGAACAGCACGTTGGCCGAGCTGAACAGCAGCGCCATTGCCGTGCCGAGGATCATGATCACCGTCAGGGCGAGCAGCACCGAGGCCAGGGCGCCGAACGACGGCACCCACCCCATGAACAGCACGGCCACGATGAGGATCACCAGCTGCGGGAACACGTGGTAGAGCGAGACGAGCATCGAGGCCACGGGGAACATCTCGGCCGGCACCGCCATCTTCTTCACGATCGCCTTGTTGCGCACGATCGAGCGGGTGCCGGCGTTGAAGGTCTCGGTGAAGAAGTGGACGATGATGATCGCCGAGAAGATGTGGATCGGGAAGTTCGGGATCGAGTCGTGGAGCTGGAAGATCACGCCGATGATCGCGAAGTAGATGAAGAACTGCGACAGCGGGTTGATGTAGCTCCACAGCAGCCCCAGGAACGACCCCGAGTAGCGGGCGCTGATCTCGCGCCGCACCAGCAGCTTGAGCAGGTAGCGACGCCGGAAGACCTCGATCAGCCCGCGGTTGGGCGCCGGGTTCTCCCAGGGACGGTCCTCGCCGAGGTCGTACGACGGCGCCACTGCGGCGTCGCCGTCGGCCTGGAGGCTGTCAGTCATCGCCCTCTCCAGCGTCGGTGGTCCACGGGGCGAAGGTCTCGTCCCAGGCCTCGGGAGAGGTGATCTCCCCCAGCTTGGCACGGTACTCCTTCGCCAGGCGCGGCCACTCCCGCTTGAGCCGCTCGTGGATCTCGAGGGTCTGCTTCATCATCGTGCGGAACTGCTCGGGGTCACGCCGGTAGAGCGCGGCGGACGTGCCGTCGGCCATCGAGACGACCGCGGAGTCGTAGACCGCCAGGCGCCACCACTTGGCGTCCATCGCGCGCACCTCGGCCTCGGGGAAGTCGCGCGAGAGCGTGCGCGGCTTCTTCAGCTGGCGCAGCGGCTGCACGGCTGCGGTCACCAGGCCGCTGATCCGGCCCGGGTCGCGCACGCCGTCGCGACCCTTGCGGGGCGGCTTGGTGCGGCGCACGGGCGGGAAGGCGTCGCGGTCGGCCTCGAGCACGGCGTCGGTGTGCTGCTTGCGCATCGCGTTGATCTCGGGGAGCCGCGTGGCGAGGCTCTTGTGCAGCGCGTCGGGGCCCTCGAGCACGTCGAGGAGCGCCTGGTGGCGCAGCTCGACGGTGGAGTACTGCATGGAGACCAGGTGCGAGATCTGGTGGTTGCGGCTCTCGCGGATCATCCGTCCGCCCTTGGAGTAGGGCGAGTGCAGCAGCGCGGCGATGAAGCGGTTGCGCTGGTGGAAGTAGGACTGCCAGTCGAGTCCGTCGTTCTTGTCGCTCCACGGCACGTGCCACACCGCGGCACCGGGGAAGCTCACGGTCGGGTAGCCGGCCGCCTTGGCCCGCAGCCCGAACTCGGAGTCGTCCCACTTGATGAAGACCGGGAGCGAGAGCCCGACGTCCTCGAGGACCACGCGCGGGATGAGGCACATGAACCAGCCGTTGAAGTCGACGTCGATGCGCTTGTGCAGCCAGTGCGAGGAGCGCAGGTTGCGCGCCGAGAGGTCCCAGTCGGAGTGCGTGCCGGGGACCGACTGCCACCAGAAGAACCAGGGCTGGACGATCTCGCCGAAGCTGTGCAGCCGCGAGCGGGAGTAGATGGAGAACATGTGCCCACCGACGATGGTGGGACGCCGCGAGAGGTCGCCGAAGGTGACCGCCCGGATGATGCCCTCGGGCTCGCAGACGACGTCGTCGTCCATCATCAGGGCATAGGTCGCGGTGCCCTTGCGCACCGACTCCAGCTGCCCGCGGGCATAGCCGCCCGAGCCCCCGAGGTTGCCCTGCACGATGACGCGCAGCTTGTCGCCGAGCGCCTCCTGGGCGGCGGGGAAGAACTCGGAGTCGGTCACCGGCTTGGTGCCCTGCTCCATGACCATCACGCTGTCGAGGAACGGGGCGAGGTCCTCGTCGTCGCCCATCTGGCCCAGCAGCTCGGCGCAGAAGTCGGGGCGGTTCATCGTGGTGATGCAGATGTCGGCGGTGCCGTGCTGGGCGCGGTCCTCGGGGACCTCGGCGCTCCACTCGGCCCACTCGACGACGACGTCCTCGTCACCGGCGACGACGTCGTACCAGTACCACCCGCCGTCGACGAAGGGCTTGAGGCTCAGGTCGAAGGTGAAGGTCACCGGGTCGTGGGTCTCGGCGATGGCCGCGTCGACGCGCTGGGAGTTGCCGCGCGCCATCGACTTGTAGACCATCACGTGCGCGCCGCGGCCGCTCACGGTGATCGTGAGGCGGATCGACTTCACGACCGTCCACCGGCGCCAGTAGCTGGCCGGGAAGGCGTTGAAGTAGGTCGCGAAGGAGATCCGGTCGCCGGACTTGATGCGGAGCGCGGTGCGCGACTCGATCTGGTCGGGGTGGATCGAGCGACCGCCGGACGTCGCGGCGCGGGCCGCCGCGCCCTGGAGGTCGCGAGCGACCTTGCTCAGCGCGGAGTCGCCGCCGTCGACCTCGACCTGGCTGTGGTCGGTGTCGACGTAGAGCGCGAGGACGTCGAAGTCGCGGTCCTGGGGCAGGATCTGGCGCTGCAGCAGCCGGCGTGCGGTGCCGGGCGTCGGTACCGCCGACGAGGCGGCCTCGGTCACGGTGGCGGTGTCGGTGGAGCCGCTGTCGGGGGTCGTCTCGGTCTGGGTGCTCATCGGGCGTCATCTCCGCTCGTCAGCGGCACGTCGTCGACGAAGTGCGGCTTCAGCTTGTTCTCGAACATCGACAGCGCCGAGCCGATGGCCATGTGCATGTCGAGGTACTGGTAGGTGCCGAGCCTGCCACCCATCAGCACCTGGTGCTCGGCGGCTTCCTTCTTGGCCAGCTCGCGGTAGGCGAGCAGCTTGGCGCGGTCCTCGCTGGTGTTGATCGGGTAGTACGGCTCGTCGTCGTCCTCGGCGAAGCGGCTGTACTCGTGCACGACGATCGTCTTGCCCGGCAGGTAGGTGCGCTCGGGGTGGAGGTGCTTGAACTCCAGGATCCGGGTCCACGGCACGTCCTGGTCGTTGTAGTTGACCACGCCGGTGCCCTGGAAGTCGTCGACGTCGAGCGTCTCGGCCTCGAGGTCGACCGTGCGCCACGACAGCCGGCCCTCGCTGTGGTCGAAGTACTCGTCGAGCGGGCCGGTGTAGACGACCGGCACCTTGCCGCGGAACTCCTCCATCAGGCCGTTGGACCGGTCGAGGAAGTCCGTGTCGAGGACGACCTCGATGTTCTCGTGGTCGGCCATCCGCTCGAGCCACGCGGTGTAGCCGTCGACCGGCAACCCCTCGTAGGTGTCGTTGAAGTAGCGGTTGTCGAAGGTGTAGCGCACCGGGAGGCGGGTGATGATGTCCGCGCTCAGCTCGGTCGGGTCGGTCTGCCACTGCTTGGCGGTGTAGCCCTTGACGAACGCCTCGTAGAGCGGGCGACCGATCAGGCTGATCGCCTTCTCCTCGAGGTTCGAGGCGTCCGCGGTCGCGATCTCGCTGGACTGCTCGGCGATCAGCGCACGCGCCTCGTCGGGCGTGTGCGACCGGCCGAAGAACTGGTTGATGAGCCCGAGGTTCATCGGGAACGAGTAGACCTGGTCCTTGACCTTGGCGAAGACCCGGTGCTGGTAGCCGGTGAACTCGGTGAACTTCGTGACGTAGTCCCAGACCTTCTTGTTGGAGGTGTGGAACAGGTGCGTGCCGTACTTGTGCACCTCGATGCCCGTCTCGGGGTCCTTCTCGGAGTAGGCGTTGCCCCCGAGGTGGTAGCGCCGCTCGACGACGAGCACCTTCAGCCCGAGCTCGGTGGCGCACCGCTCGGCGATCGTCAGGCCGAAGAAGCCCGAGCCGACGACGACGAGGTCGGGGTGCTCGATCCGGCGCGCGGCGGGCACCTCGGTGGACACGGGGGCAGACTCAGGGGCAGACACGTTGGGTGAGTCTACGGATTTGCCGGTGCTGCACCCACTCGACACCACGCGCGGGGTCCGTCGATTCGATCACGTGCGTCCGCGGGACCGGTGCGCGGCACGACCTCAGGTGATGCGACAGGTCGGCAAGCCACGTCTTAGAGTGTGCTGGTGGAGGAGACTGGATCGGTACGCACGCTCATCGAGCGCAACTTCGGCGCTGCGTGGATCACCGGCATCGCCATGGTCGCGGCGACGATCGTCTTCGCCGCCATCGGCGAGCTGCCCGTGCGCGACCCCGACAGCCTGATCCCCGGCTACATCCGCTTCCCCGCGATCGTGCTCGGCGCGATCGCCCTGGACATCGTCCCGCGGGTCCTGTGGCGCGCGCGACGATCGCCCAGCACCGTGGCGACCCACTGGCGCGACGTCCTGCGCGAGCGGTGGCCGGCCGCCCACTGGCGCTACGCGATCGGCGGCGTGACCGCCTGGTACCTCTGCTACACGGCCTTCCGCAACCTCAAGTCGATGGCCCCGTTCATCAACGAGAAGTCGTGGGACGACGAGTTCGCGCGGCTCGACCGGGTGCTGTGGTTCGGCCACGAGCCCGCGACCGTGATGCACGACCTCTTCGGGACCGGCATCGCGGCGCACTTCTTCTCCACCGTCTACTTCGTGTGGATCGCGCTGGTTCCGGTGAGCATCGCGATCGCCCTGGTCTTCACGCGCAGCACCCGCGCGGGCTCCTGGTACGTCACCGCGGTCGCGTTCGACTGGGCCCTCGGCGCGGCGTTCTACATCCTGTTCCCGTCGGTCGGACCGGTCTACAACACCGAGCAGCGCGGCCTCTTCACCGACCTGCCACAGACCTACAACACCCTGCTGGCCGACAGCATGTGGGACGACCGGGTCGCCGTCATGAGCGACCGGTTCGAGGCCGGCACCCTCCAGACGATCGCGGCGTTCCCCTCGTTGCACGTCGGGATCATGGTCACGATCTGCCTCACGGTCACCTACATCGGGATGGCCCGCTGGATCCAGGTCGCGTCGTGGGTCTTCCTCGGCCTCACCGTGCTGGCCACGATCTACCTCGGCTGGCACTTCTTCATCGACGTGATCGGTGGAGCCGCCCTGGGCTCGTTCACCGTCTGGGCCGCCGCGATGGTCACCGGCAACCGGATCGGCCTGCGGCCGCAGCTGCAGCGCGCCGGCGACGACGAGGACGCCCCGTTCAGCCGGGCCACGATCCGTCACTGAGCGGCGCCCGCGCCGAGACCGAGAGCGTCCGCAGCCCGCGGGCGTCGCGCAGCGCGCGGAGCACGTTGCGCGACTCCCCCGCTCCCCCGCGCACCGGGCTGAGCAGCACCACCACCAGGGCGATCAGCCAGGGCTTGAGCCGCACCAGGACGTTCTCGCCGTAGCGGGCGTGGACGACGAAGAGGTTGCGGTACATGTAGTAGCCCTTCCACCCCGCCAGGTCGTGCTGCTGGTCGAAGGAGAGCTGGCGCACGAGCACCGCGTCACGCACCGCCCAGATGCGGTAGCCGGCCCGCCGGGCGCGCAGGGCGAGGTCGACGTCGTCGTAGAAGATGAAGAACGCCGGGTCCGGGAGCCCCACGGCAGCGATCACCTCGCGACGGACCATGAAGCCCTCGAAGGCGACGTTCTCGACCTCCGCGAGCGGAGGCATGGCCGCGCGGGTCCCGAAGTCGGTCTCGACCATGCCCCGCTTGGGCTTGATCGCCCAGGGGGTGCGCAGGTCGAAGTCGGTGGCGGCCTTCTCGACCAGGGCGCCGGAGACGTCCTCGCGCACGCTCGTCAGGCACGCCTCGTCCTGGGCCAGCAGGACGGTGAGGCAGTCGGGCGCCGGCACGACGTCGTCGTCCATCACCCAGATGCGGTCGACGCCGCGGTCGTACGCCGTGCGCATGCCGAGGTGGAAGCCGCCCGCTCCCCCGAGGTTCTCGGCGGTCCGGATCACCTCGAGCCCGGACAGGGCGCAGTCGGCGAGCACCGCGGCGGTGTGGTCGGTGCTGGCGTTGTCGACGACGAGCACCAGGTCGGGGGCGTGCTGCAGCCTGCCGAGGCCCGCGAGCATCGGGGCGAGCAGGTCGGCGCGGTTGTAGGTCACCACGACGACCGCCACGGTCTCGGGTCGGTGGGGCGCGGAGGCGCTCATCGCAGGAACCGCCGGTGCCCGGTGAAGTCGCCGCGCAGGCCGGCGTAGGCCGCCTTCGCGCTCAGCGCGACGCGCGCCGGGTCACGGTGGGTCACGAGGTAGAACCAGAGGGTCTTGACCCAGAACATCAGGACGAACACCCACCCGCGGTACTCGCGCAGGTTGAGGGTGTTGTTGCGGGCCATGCAGTAGTGCTTGAGGTCGCTGGCCGTGTGGTTGTAGGTCGTGCGGCCGCCCATCATCGGGGTGCCGAGGTCGTCGGTCGCCGGATGCGCGAACCGTGCGTCGACGACGGTGGCGATCCGCGCGCCGGCGCGCTCGGCGCGCCAGAGGTACTCGACGTCGTCGCCCCAGATGAAGAAGTCGGCGCGCGGCGTGCCGATGCGCTCGACGAGGTCGCGCGTCACCAGGACCCCGTTGAAGGGGATCACCACTCCGGGGATCAGGCCCGGGTGCTGCGGGGAGCGAGCCGCGTCGGCGACCTCGCTCATCGCGTGCACCACGCGGGTGCCGCCGGGCAGCCGGATCGGGAAGCACAGCCGCGACGGGTCCTGCTCGGCGAGCACCGCGGGCCCCCAGAAGTCGAGGTCCTCCCGCTGGAGGAGCAGGCGCAGGCAGTCCGGCGCAGGCAGTCCGTCGTCGTCCATGAGCCAGGCGAGGTCGGCGCCGCGCTCCATCGCCCAGGACAGCCCGACGTCGAAGCCGCCGGCCCCGCCACTGTTGGTCTCCAGGGTGCGCGCGTGCAGCCCGTCGCGGCCACCGGCTCCCGAGCGGGCGGCCTCGGCCGCGAGCCACGCGCCGGTGCCGTCGGTGGAGGCGTTGTCGACCACGAGGATCTCCGAGACCTCCGGGACCTCGCGCAGCCGCTCGAGAAGCCGTTGGAGCAACGGGAGCCGGTTGAACGTCACGACCACCGCTGCCACCTGCACGGAGCACACCCTACGGTGGTGGCGTGGACACCGACGCGATCACCACCCTGTTGCGGGAGGTCGCCGCCGAGGCGATCACTCCTCGCTTCCGCGCCCTGGACTCCGCCGAGGTGCACGAGAAGAACCCGGGTGACCTGGTCACGATCGCCGACCACGAGGCCGAGGTCCTGCTCACCGACGCCCTGCTGGGCGCCTATCCCGGCTGCGTCGTCCTCGGCGAGGAGGCCACCTCGGCCGACCCGACGCTGCTCGAGCGCTTCGCCTCGGCGGAGCACGCCTTCACCGTCGACCCCGTCGAC
>JBFJKO010000082.1:0-9630 GCA_041634935.1 Nocardioides sp. | reverse complement strand
TCGCCCTGGGCCTTGGGCTCGATCGGGAAGACGTCGAGGGCGGCGCCGGCGATGTGGCCCGACAGGATGTGCTCGCGCAGCGACTCGGTGTCGACGACCATGCCGCGGGCGGCGTTGATGAACAGCGAGCGCGGCTTCATCTTCGCGAACTGCTCGGCGCCGAAGAAGCCGGCGTTGCCGGGACGTCCGTCGACGTGGAGCGAGACGACGTCGGCCTCGGCGAGCAGGTCGTCGAGCGTCGCCATCCGGCGCGCGTTGCCGTGGGCCAGACGATCGGCGGTGTCGAAGAAGATCACGCGCAGCCCGAGGGCCTCGGCGACGTTGGAGAGCTGGGTGCCGATGTTGCCGTAGCCGACGATGCCGATGGTGCGACCGCGCACCTCGTGGCTGCCGGCGGCCGACTTGTCCCAGACCCCGCTGTGCATGCGCAGCGTCTTCTCGGGCAGACGCCGGGCCAGCGCGATGATCTCGCCGATGACGAGCTCGACCACGCTGCGCGTGTTGGAGTACGGCGCGTTGAAGACCGCGACGCCGCGCGCGGCGGCGGCCGCGAGGTCGACCTGGTTGGTGCCGATGCAGAAGCACCCGACCGCGATCAGGTCCGGCGCCGTGGCCAGGACCTCCTCGGTCACCTTGGTGTTGGAGCGGATGCCGAGCAGGGCGACGCCCGGCAGCGCGGCCACGAGCTCGTCCTCGCTCATCGACGCCGAGCGCAGCTCGACCTCGAAGCCGGCGCGCTCGAGCGACTCGACGGCGAGCGGGTGGATGTTCTCGAGCAGGAGTGCCTTCACGGGTCAAGGGTAGAGAGGCGCCGCCCGGTACGCCGTGCCCGGCCCCTCGGGTGAGACGTCGCCGGCGCGACGGTCTAGACCGTTGGGAGCAATTCGGCTCCGACGACAACCGAACCGGCACTGGGCACGTCTAGATGACGTGCAGACCTCTCGCCGGCTCGGGCCGGCTCGACCGTCATCCGCCCGTGCTGCCCGCGCCGCCCGTGCCTCGTTCCTCGCGGCCACGCTGGTCGTGGTGCTGCTCCCAGGCCCGCCCGCGGCGCGGGCCACGCCGGACTCGCCGGCTGCGACGGCGGCCCGGACGGCCTCCGCCGCTCCCGACGGGCCGGACTCGGGCCACACGGGCGGCCGCTGGCAGGTCGTCGACCTCGGCGACGGACGGTACGACGTCGCCTGGACGTCGTCGCGGGCGTTCCCGCTGACCTCCGACCGGCCGACGATCACGACATCGACCACGGGGTCGACCACCGGGCCCACCACCGGGCCGGCGCTCACGTTCGGCCCGCCCACGATCGACGACGACGGCCGCACCGTGCGCGCCCTGGTGACGAGCGAGGTCGCCCCCGACCCGGCTGACCTCGACGTCGTCCTCTCCGGTGACCGGCTCGACGAGCCCGGGGTCGACGGCCTTCACAGCGACCCGGGCTCGCCGGGCCCGCAGGAGCCGGCCGGCCGGCAGCCCGCGCCGCGCACCGACGTCCTGCCCGAGGACCCCGGCGCGCCCGGCGCGTTCGCGACGCGCACGAGCGACTACGAGCTCGACCCGGTGGCGCTCACCGGGATGCCGGAGCCGATCGAGATGGTCGGCCACGTGGTGGAGCCGGTGGCCGAGGCCGCCACGGGGGAGCGACCCCTGGTGCTCCTCATGCACGGTCGGCACAGCGTCTGCTACGACCCACGAGGCAGGGACGACTACCCCGAGGACTGGCCGTGCGTCGCGCCGTACGCCGAGGTCCCCAGCCACCTCGGCTACGACTACCTCCAGCAGGTGCTGGCCTCCCAGGGCTACGCGACCGTCTCGGTGCGCGTCAACGGCATCAACGCCCAGGACCACCGGCTCGCCGACGGCGGGGCCGGGGCCCGCGCGGCGATCGTGCGTCGCCACCTCGACCACTGGGTCGGGCTCGCCGACGAGCGCCGCGTCGACCTCGACCAGGTCGTGCTCGTCGGACACAGCCGCGGCGGCGAGGGCGTCAACCGCGCCTCGATCCAGCTCGCCCGCAGCCGCCTCTACGCGATCGCCGGCCAGGTGCTCCTCGCCCCGACCGACTTCGCGTCCCACTCGGCGCCCTACGTCCCGACCGTCACCGTGCTGCCCTACTGCGACGGCGACGTGTCCGACATCCAGGGCCAGCAGTTCACCGACACCGGCCGCGACCTCGTCACCGACGACACGTCGCTGAAGTCGTCGGTGCTCGTGATGGGCGCCAACCACAACTTCTTCAACACCGAGTGGACGCCGGCCACGGCGGTCGCCCCCGCCTCCGACGACTGGTACGGCGACCGCGACGCCCCGTGCGGCCGCCGCGACCCAGGACGGCTCTCCGCCGCCGAGCAGCGCGCGGTCGGCACGACGTACGTCGCCGGGGCGGCGGCGCTCTTCACCGGCGACGGCGCCGCCCTCCCGCTGTACGACGGCTCCGCGGCGCGCGTGGCCGCGCTCGGTGACGCCGACGTGCGCTCCCACGCCCTCGGCGGCGGTCGCACCGTACGGCGCCCGGGCGTGGACGCCACCCGGACGCTGGCCGAGGGCGCCGAGACCCGGCTCTGCCGCGGCGTCGCGTCCTACCGCGGCGGGTCGTTCGGCATCTGCGGGCGCAACGCTCGGGACCGGATCACCCCGCACTGGGGCTACCCGGGCTCGCCCGTGCCGACCCGTCAGTTCCTCGAGCTGGGCTGGACGGCCGCCGGGGCGACCGGGGGCCTGCTCCTCGAGGAGCCGATCGACCTCAGCACCGACCGGCTCGAGCTGCGCACGATCGTCGACCCCCGTCGCGGGCCGGTCGACCTCGCGGTGCGCCTGACCGACGACGAGGGGAGCATCGCCACGTTGACCCCGACCAGCACCACCGCCGACGGCCACACCCTGGCCCCGCTGCTGGTGGGCGAGTACCTCACCAAGCTCTGGGCCCAGGCGCTGCTCGTCGACCCGGCACCGGCGACCGGCGAGATCGACCTGACGTCGGTCGTGGCGGTCGACCTCGTCGGCCTCAGCGACCGTGGTCGGGTGTGGGTCGCCGACCTCGCCGCCGCCCCCGCCGTCCTGGCGCCCGCTCCGGGGCAGCGGCTGCCCCGCCTGCGCATCGGCAGCCTGCGGCTGCCCGAGGGCGACCGGCCGACGCAGCGCACCGCGCGGGTCCCGTTCCGGGTCCTGGGCGGCCTCGAGGCCCCGGCCCGGTTCGTCGTCCAGACGGTCGGACAGCGGCGCGGTGAGCGGGAGCGCTTCGCCGTCGACCTGGCCCCGGGTCAGCGACGAGGCTCGATCCCGGTCGCGTTCACGGCCAACACGGTGGCCGACTACCAGGTCCGCACCGAGGTCGCGGCGTGGGCGCTCGAGGGGGTCGTCACCGACGACTACCAGGGCCGGCTGGTCGTGGAGGACGACGACCCGGAGCCGGTGGTGCGGGTGCGCCCGGTGGAGCGACGGGTGGTCGAGGGCAGGCCGATCGTGCTGCGGGCGACGCTCTCGGCCCCGGCCGCCTACGACCTCCCGGTCCACGGGCGCATCGTCGCCGGGCCGGGGGAGGACCTGCGCGGCACCGACGTGCCGCTCGAGTGGCTCGAGCAGATGGTCGGCACCGACGATCCCGAGCGCCCGCTGCACCGGCTCTACGCGGGCGTCTTCGCACGGGTGCGTGCGGGGAGGCTGCAGACCCGGCTGGTCGTGCCGACCCTGCGCGACGACCGTGCGGAGGGCGTGGAGTCCCTCACGATGCGCTTCCGTCTCGACGGGAAGCGCGTCACGCGGACGGTGAAGGTCGTGGACCGCCCGAGCTGAGCGACCCCGGGGGTCGTGCGTCGTCGAGCATGACCTGCAGCCGCGCCATGGCCACGGCCCCCGCTACGGGACCGACGGCCAACAGCGCGACGGCGACGCGCCAGCCGACCCAGTCGACGACGTACGGCACGGCGTTGATGGTGACCACGGTGAGCAGGAAGCCGATCGCGGTCTGCATGGTCAGTGCGGTGCCGACGTAGCGGGGGTCGGCGACCTCGGTCATCAGGGTGGAGAAGAGGCCCGAGTCGGCGATGATCGAGACGCCCCAGACCACCAGGACCGGCAGGAGCAGCCAGGGTGAGGCGCCGTACACCGCCGCGGCGAGCAGGCAGCACGTCGCGCTGACGGCCATCGCGCCTCCGGCCACGCGCGCCCGCCCGACCCGGTCGCCGAGCCAACCGCCGGCGAGCGCGCCGGCGGCGCCGGCGACCCCGATGACGCCGAACGCGATCAGCCCGATCGCCGTCCGCGACCCGTCCCAGGTGCCGGAGACCGCAAAGCTGGCCGCCAGGTAGGCCGGCAGCCACGTCCACATCGCGTAGAGCTCCCACATGTGGCCGAAGTAGCCGAGGTTGGCGAGCCGCGGCCCGCGGTCGCGGAAGAGCCGGAGGAGGTAGCGCGGGTCGAACGGCGGCGCGGGGGCCGCGAGCGGGCCGAGGCGCACGAGCCGCAGCACGAGCGCCGCGGCGAGCAGGCACAGCAGCGAGGAGGCGAGCAGGACCGAGCGCCACGGCAGGTCGCCGAGGGCACCCGCGAGCCCGTTGAGCAGCTGGGGCAGGGCGCTGCCCACGGTGAGGGCGCCGACCAGGACCCCGATCGCGAGCCCGCGGCCGCGCTCGAACCACGAGGCCATCAGCTTGAGACCGGTCGGGTAGACCCCGGCGAGCGCCATCCCGGTCAGGAAGCGCAGGGGGAGCGCGGGGGCCAGGGAGTCGACGACGAGCGCGATCGCCGCGGTCGCCAGTGCGGCCACGAGCGCCGAGCCGGCCGCCAGCCGGGTGGGCGACCAGCGGTCGGCGAGGCTCAGCACGGCGCTGAGCACGGCCCCGGTCACGAACCCGAGCTGCACCGCGACGGTGAGCAGCGTCCCCTCGCCGGTGGTGATGCCCCAGTCGGCGCGCAGGCTGGGCACGACGGCCGAGGCCGAGAACCAGCTCGACATCGCCAGCACCTGCACCACGGCGATCAGCACCAGCTGACGGCGCGCATCAGTCGCGGCTGGTTCGGGCACGGGGCTATCTTCGCGCAGCCATGGCCCTATCATGGGGCGCACTCCCCCGGACGGACCAGCGAATGCCCCCAGCGAAGCGACCAGAGACGATGAGCGGACTCCCGACCCCGGGATCGCTCTACGCGTCGCGCTATCGCATCGAGCGGCAGATCGGACGCGGCGGCGTCGGGGTCGTCTTCGAGGCCCATGACGAGTCGCTGGACCGCCCGGTCGCGGTGAAGATCGTGCGGGCGGCTGAGGGCGACCACCAGTACGCCGAGCGGTTCGCGCGCGAGGCCCAGATGCAGGCCCGCACGCGCTCGCGCCACACGGTCACCGTCCACGAGCACGGCGAGCTCGACGGCAACGCCTTCCTGGTCACCGACCTGATGCCGGACGGCGACCTGCACACCTGGCTCGTGCGCGAGGGCCCCCTTCCGTGGCGCGCAGCGCTGTCGGTGACCGCGCAGGTCTGCGAGGCCCTGGAGGACGCGCACCGGGCGGGGATCGTGCACCGCGACGTGAAGCCGAGCAACGTGCTGCTGTGGTCGCGCGTCGACGGCCTGATCGCCTTCCTGTGCGACTTCGGCATCGCCGCGTTCATCGGCGACCCCTCCCAGCGGGAGGCCACCGAGGCCGGCGCGGTCGTGGGCAGCCCGGGCTACATGCCGCCCGAGCGGCTGCGGGGCACCGGCGGCGACGACGAGCGAGGCGACGTCTACTCCGTCGGGTGCGTGCTCTGGGCGACCCTGACCGGGGAGGCGCCCTACGTCGGCACCGACCTCGACGTGATGATGCAGCACGTCCAGGCGCCCATCCCCCAGCTCGACACCGGCGACCCGGTCGACGACCAGATCGACGCCCTGCTGCGCAAGGTGCTCGCCAAGGACCCCGACGACCGGCTGCCGAGCGCGGAGGCCTTCCGCTACGAGCTGCGCAAGATCCACTCCGCCGTGGCCGGCGCGCCGGCGATGAGCGGGCTCCACCCGCTCCCGCCCTCGGCGGCCCGCAAGATGCTCCTCGAGGACACCACCGCTGTCATGGCGACGCCGGCCCCCGGTTCGTCCGGTCCCCGCTCCGGCGCGGCGCGGGCCGCCGTGCAGCCCGTCTCCAGCCCCGCCGCCCCGCTGGCCGACCGCCTACGGCGCAAGGCCGTGCGCTGGCGCACCTGGCCGGCCGCCCTCGGGGTCGGTCTCGCGGTCTCCGGGCTCGTCGCCGCGCTGGCCGTCGATCCCGGCGCGCGCGCCAACGTCGACGACCGGGTCCTGGTGGCAGGGGCCGTCGCCGTACCTGCGAGCGCGCCGAGCACGCCCGCGCAGCCCGCTCCGACACCGACGCCCGAGCCGGCCGCCGAGCCCGAGCCCGCCGCCCCGACCGACCCGACCGAGGAGCTGCTCGCGCTCGCAGTGGCACCGCGGGTGCTGACCACGCCCGAGTACCGCTCGGTGCGCTTCTCCTACGAGCCCCCGCTCGAGGTGCCCGGGGTCCAGGTGCGCGTGGAGTACCTGCGCGACGGCACCTGGACCACGGCCGAGCAGGACTTCGTCCGCTTCACCGGTGCCGGGGGTCAGCAGTCCTGCCTGCGGGCCCGCAGCGTCGTCGAGACCGAGGCCGGGGAGGTCACCCGCAGCCCGGTCCGTCGGTTCTGCGACACCTCCCTCGAGCCGACCCTGCGCATCGTCGCGTCCGACAAGCCGTGCGCCGCGGTCTCCCGCGGGTTCGTCTACGACTGCCGCTGGTACGGCGTCCGCCTCGCCGGCTTCACTCCCGGCACCTCGCCACTGGTGGAGGTCGTGCCTGACTTCGGACGCAGCTACTGCAGCAACCCGGTGCCCGGCTCGACGTTCGAGTGCCGCACGGCCCGGATCGACGACCGCGGCCGCGGCCGGATCCGTCAGTACGTCCGCATCGGCACGACCACCAGCCTCACGATGCGCGTCGGCGACGTCAGCGCGAGCGCGACCCTCTCCGGCCCCTGACCGACGCTCGCGACTCAGGAGGGGGACTCAGAGGGCCGCTCAGGAGGGCTGGGTGCGCAGCGGTCCCGGCGGGGGCGGCGGCGGCGTCTCGCCGCCACCGGACCCACCGCTGGAGCCGCCGTCCGACCCACCCGTGCTACCACCCGACGAGCCACCCGAGCCACCGGACGAACCCCCCGAGCTGCCGCCCGAGGAGGGCGGCGGCGCAGGTGGGGGCGGGGCGCTGGTGCGGACCGTGATCCTGCGCGAGCTGCCGGTGGCCAGGCCGTCGCCGCCGAGGGCGACCACGCGCCACGTGCTCGTGCCGGCCCGCGAGGCCCGGGTGGCAAGACGGTAGGTGCCCTTCTTGGACGACTTCGTCCGACGGACCGTGACCCACGTCGAGCCCTGCCGCCGCTGCAGCTTGACCGTGGTCCGGGTGGACGGGCGCTGCTTGCCCCGGAAGACGATGCGCTGGCCGCGACGCGGCGTGGCGTCACTGACCTTCGCGGCGACCGCTCGTCGTACGGCGACGGTGACGGTGCGCGAGGTCGAGCCGGTGTAGCCGCCACGTGCGGCGTAGACGCTGCGGTACCTCGTCGTCCGCGTGGGGGTGTGCCGCACCCGGACCTTGCCGTCGCGGCCGAGGGAGAGGGTCTTGAGGGGGAGGAACCGCTTGCGGGTTCCCGGCTTGTGCTTGAGGACGACCTTCCCCTGGCGGGCCTGGTTGTCGGACGTCGTGCGGACCGCGAGCGCGAGACGCACCGACCGCCCGAAGGTCACCTTCTTGGTCGTCCCCTTGGTCTTCGCGAGCTTGAGCGTGGCGCGGGTGCCGTAGCCCTCGAAGTCGAAGGTGCGGTCCTCACTGTCGGTGGCGACCCGCAGGGCATCCATCGGGACGGCGGTGCCCTCGCACCCGAAGCCGAAGCCGACGTGGGTCGTGCCGGAGCCCTGGCGGCCCAGGAACTCCTGCACCGTCTCTCCGTCGACGTCGCCGTCGTCGTCGTGGTAGCCGTCGTGGACGTAGGTCCAGTCGAACTCAGCAGCCGCGGCGTCGATACGGCGCCAGCCCTCGCCGTCCGGGACGTCGAGGTCGGCCAGTCCCCACCACACGCCGCGGTCCCCGGTGCGCTGGAAGCGGACGAGCGCCCGACCGTTGCTGTCCTTGAGCTCCCCGCGCACGTGGAGGGAGAGCGTGTGGAGGGTGCGTGCGTCGGAGACGCGCGCCATCGGGCCGCGGAGCGAGTCGTCGGTCGTCGGCGTCCACTCGATGGCGCGCGAGCCGAGCGGGGCCGCGGCGTCGGTCACGACGCGCAGGCCGAACCCGGCCGTGCTGGGCGCCCAGGCGTCTCGACAGCTGCCCGAGCGCAACAGCAGGCCGTGGCCGAAGTCGTCGCCCTCGACGCGCACCCGTGACTGGGTCTGGTTCTGGGCCGTGGCCGGAGCCAGCCCCGACAGGACGAGAACGGCCGTTGCCAGGAGGGCGATCTTCTTCATGGGGGCCTCGATGAGGGGAGGGGGGGTGCACCCGGGAGCACAGGTGCAGGTCGAGGGTAAGTCGCCCCACCCCTGTGGGCAATCGGCCACGCTCAGCCGGTGAGGTCCTCGGCGTCGACGATCCGGTAGGCGTAGCCCTGCTCGGCGAGGAAGCGCTGGCGGTTCTGGGCGAAGTCGGCGTCGACGGTGTCGCGCGAGACCACGGTGTAGAAGTGCGCCGACTTGCCGTCGGACTTCGGCCGCAGGAGCCGGCCGAGGCGCTGCGCCTCCTCCTGGCGCGAGCCGAAGGAGCCCGAGACCTGGATGGCGACCTCGGCCGAGGGCAGGTCGATGGAGAAGTTGGCGACCTTGGAGACGACCAGCATCTCGATCTCGCCGGAACGGAAGGCCTCGAAGAGCCGCTGGCGTTCCTTCACCGGGGTCTCGCCCTTGATCACCGGGGCACCGAGCTTGTCGGAGAGCTCGTCGAGCTGGTCGATGTACTGCCCGATGACCAGCGTCGGCTGTCCCTGGTGCTGGGCGACGAGGTCGCGCACGACCTGGATCTTCTGGTGGGTGCAGGAGGCGAGGCGGTAGCGCTCCTCGGGCTCGGAGGTCGCGTAGACGATCCGCTCGTCGGTCGGCAGGCTCACCCGCACCTCGACGCAGTCGGCCGGAGCGATCCAGCCCTGGGCCTCGATGTCCTTCCACGGCGCGTCGTACCGCTTGGGGCCGATCAGCGAGAACACGTCGCCCTCGCGCCCGTCCTCGCGCACGAGGGTGGCGGTCAGCCCGATGCGGCGCCGGGCCTGGAGGTGCGCGGTCATCCGGAAGATCGGCGCCGGGAGCAGGTGCACCTCGTCGTAGACGATGAGGCCCCAGTCGCGGGCGTCGAGCAGCTCGAGGTGGCTGTAGACGCCCTTGCGACGCGTGGTCATCACCTGGTAGGTCGCGATCGTGACCGGCCGGATCTCCTTGACGGTGCCGGAGTACTCGCCGATCTCCTCCTCGGTCAGGGAGGTGCGCCTGATCAGCTCGTCCTTCCACTGTCGGGCACTGACGGTGTTGGTGACCAGGATCAGGGTGGTGGCCTTCGCCTGGGCCATCGCGGCCGCGCCGACCATCGTCTTGCCCGCACCGCACGGCAGCACGACGACGCCCGAGCCGCCGTGCCAGAAGGAGTCCGCGGCGTCGCGC
>JBFJKO010000081.1:0-9644 GCA_041634935.1 Nocardioides sp. | reverse complement strand
AGTTGGTCGGGATGGTCGCCAGGTTCGGGTGGGCGTAGAACTTGACCAGCAGCGCGGCCATGATCAGGAACGCTCCGAGCCCGACAAGGGCGGTGCTAAGGACTCGACGCATGGTGATTACCTCTCAGTGGTCGCGGCGGTGGCCGCGGGTGCAGCAGTGGTGGAATTCGTGCGGGACACGCGGGACGCGTGCTGTGGGCGGCCCCGGAGGGCCTGACGGGTCCGGCGCTCGTCGACGACCAGGTCGACGGCGTCGTGGTGCATACGCGACCAGCTGAAGCCCGCCGCCCAGGTCGTGCTCGCCTTGAAGGCGAGGCGCCGGTTCTCCGGCTCCTCGAGGTCGTCGAGCGCGGTGTCGATCGCTGCGGTGATCCGCACCTGGACGACGTCGAGGTCGTCGGAGTCAGGCACCAGCCAGCCGGTCTCGCCGTCGCGGATCGAGTCGCGCAGGCCCGGGACGTCGCGGGCCACCGTCGGGATGCCGTAGCCGGCGGCCTCGATGACGACCTGGCCCCAGCCCTCGATGTCGGAGGCGCAGACGTGCAGGCCGGCCCTGCGGAGCAGCGCCTGCTTGGTCGCCTCGGCGACGTAGCCGTGGAAGGCGACCCGGTCGGTGAGGTCGAGGTCGGTGGTGACCTGGCGGAGCCGGTCGAGCTCGGGCCCCTTGCCGCACACGTCGAGGTGCAGGTCGGGACGTGCGTCGCGGAGGTCGTGCATCGCGCGCAGGACCAGGTCGACCCGCTTGTGCGGGACCAGGCGCCCGAGGACGAGCAGTCGGTCGGGGTCCTTGGCGCGGAGCACCTCGGTCGACGCGACGTCGTCCTCCCCCGGTCGGACCAGTGGCGCGGTCGTGCCGTTGGCGATGATGCTGACCGGGCTGTCCCAGTCGAGCTGGGTGAGCATCTCCTCGCGGGTGGACTCCGAGACCGCGACCGTGCGGCGGCGTCGGTAGACGCGGCGCATGGCGACCCGCTCCAGCCACTGGCCCAGCCGCGCGAGCGGTGCCGGGAAGTAGGTCGTGAACTGCTCCTGGTGCACGTGGTGGACGACGAGGACCACCGCGGTCGAGCGGCGTACGTAGAGCGGCGAGAAGGACGGGATGCCGCACTCGGGGTCGATGACGACGTCGACGCTGCGACGTCGCCTCAGCAGGGACCAGGCGGCGAAGGCGTAGAAGGTGAACGCGCCCCCGCCCCGGCGTACCTCGATGCCGTCGCGCACGTCGCGGCGACGCTGCCCACGGTCGCGGGCCGTGATGAACTCGACGCGGGCGCCCGCCGTGCGCAGCGCGGTGGCGTACTCCCACGCGTAGCGCTCGGAGCCGCCGGCGAGGCTGTGCTCGAGGTCGCGCCAGTTGACCACGACGGCGTGGGTGCCGGCGAGGGGTGTGCTGGAGGCGACGTCGGTCATGTCAGGCCTCGGCCGCGAGCGGCGCCAGGGCCGCGCCGGACAGCGCGATGGCGGTGATCGAGTCGACGGGACGCAGCGGCTCGGCCCGCAGGAGCCAGGCGATGACGGCGAGGTTGAGGAACGCACCCGCTCCGTGACGCAGCGGCGCGAAGGTCGAGCCGGGCACGTCGGCCCACTGCACCGCGAGCTCGGTGATCCGTGCACCACGGCGCTGGAGTCGCGCCAGCAGCTCGACGTCGAAGGAGAAGCCTGTCGTGCGCAGCTCGGCGAAGGTGGCCCGGGCCAGGTCGCCGCGCATCACCTTGAAGCCGCACTGGGTGTCGCTGATGCCCGGAACGATGCGGGCCGTCAGCGAGCGGTAGCGGCGAGCGCCCGACTCCCGCAGCCGGCTGTGCCGGGCGGCGGTGTCGGAGCCGAACGCCGCCCGCGAGCCGATCGCCACGTCGTGGCCGAGTGCCAGGGCGGTGAGCGAGGTGAGCAGCGCGTCGAGGTGCGTGGCCCCGTCGGCGTCCATGAAGGCGACGAGGTCGGCGTCGGTCGCGGCGATGCCGGCGGCGACGGCCGCGCCCTTGCCCCGGACCGGGCAGTCGATCACCCGCACCGGCAGCGCGGCGTGGTCGGCGTCGCGGGCGAGCGAGGCCGTGGCGTCGCTGGAGCCGTTGTCGACCACGATCACCTCGACCGCGCCGAGGCGTGTGCGGTGCTCGCGGACGAAGCGGCGCAGCTCACGCAAGGTGCGTGGCAGGCGGTCCGCCTCGTTGTACGCGGGTATGACGATCTGCAGCATTCGGGCCCTCCCAAGCCGTCAGCAGTACCGGCCCCCACCCTCCCGGGGAGACCTCGAGTCGCAGGCGCGCGCAGGCGGGGCCCGCCATGGCGGGCCCCGCTCAGCGCAGACGCGCTACTGCTCGGAGTACTGGCTCAGCTCGGACTGGGCGACCGGCTTCTGGTCTCCCTTGGCGGCGTTGACGCCACCGACGGTCAGCGCGGTGGCCGCGGCTGCACCCACCAGTCCGGCGACGACGACGTTGAGTGTGTTTCCGATGCCTGCGGCACCAGTGCTCGTTCCAGTCATGTGCTCGGTCCCCTCCCAAAGACCTCGCGGAGACCCGGTGTCAGACGTGACGACGGCTACTCCCCTGGAGGAGTATGCGGCCGAGTGCAGCGCCGAGCAAACCGAAGGCCCACAAGTGACCCGAAATGACCAGGCCGGCCTGGCCCCCGTGACTACTCGCGAGTACCGCAGGAACTAGACGCGCGTCAACTTCGCCCAGGTCCACGAGCAGGAGGTCGTCCCCGGCGTACGCCGCACGGCCCGCGGGCGGCGCGGCTGCGCCCTGGTCCTGCTCCACCAGCACCCAGCGCACGCCGAGGTCACGCAGGGCGTCGGGCTGCGCCTCCAGCTCGAGGCCGAGGGCGTCGTGCACCCGCTGCACCCGCGGGTCCTCCGCCCCGATCTCGACGCCGTCGACGAAGGTCCGGTCGTCGATCAGCACCTCGCCGGGCAGGTAGCGGGGCGCCGGGTCGAGCACGGCGCGGTCGCCCGCCCACGCGAAGCGGCGGTAGCTCCCCGACCACGGCAGCACGATGGTCGTGCCCTCGGCCTCGTCGGCGAGGAGGGTGGCGACGGCGTCCCAGTCGTCCGGGTAGGTCGAGCGCTCGAGGCCTCCGGCACCCCACGCGAGGCTCGGCAGCAGCAGCACCGGGGCGACGACCAGCAGGCCGGCGACGCCGACGAAGGACTCCCGGCCCGGGCGCACGTGCGTCAGCACGCCCGCGACCGCCGAGGCCAGCCCCACGGCGAGGAGGAGTCCGGCCGGGGCGAGGAAGCGCTGGGCGTCGCGCAGCAGGGCCAGCGCCGGCACCGCCTCGCCCAGCCAGGCGTACGCCGCCGCACCGCCCAGCCCGGGCACGGCCGCGACCACCAGGGACCCGGTCGCGAGCACCGTGAGCCGACGTACCTCGGAGGCGCGCGCGCTGCGACGCAGGCGCCACGCCCCGATCAGGGCCGCCGCGCTCACGCCGCACGCCAGGGCGACCACCACGGCGCTCGTGCGCTCGCCGGCCACGATCGAGGTCTTCCACGTGCCTCCCATCGACAGCAGGCTGCCGAGCACACCGAGCGACGACTCCGCTCGTGGCGCGAACAGGTCGAAGACCCCGGCGGTGGAGACGGTGGTGGAGCGGGCCAGCAGCGAGGGCACCAGCCAGGAGAGGTTCGCGACCAGGGACACCGCGGCCAGGACCGACCAGGACGACCAGGAACGACGCAGGCCCAGCACCGCCACGACGACCACGGCCATGACCCCGCTCGAGGGACTGCAGGTGGCCGAGACGACGAGCGCCACGGCGACCGGCGCCCAGCCTCGCCGTACGTCGCGCCGGTAGCGCCGCGCGGCCAGCGCCACCCACGGCAGGGCGAGGTAGCCGCAGAGGATCGCCCACTGCCCGATCTGGAGGTGGTCGTGCACCCAGGGGTTCCACACGAAGACCGTCACGGCCGCGGCACGCGCAGCCCACGACCGCTCCCCCGCCAACCGACTGATGCCGAGACCTCCCAGCAGGAACGCCGACACCAAGAAGACCCGCTGCACGACCGCGCCCGGCACGACCTGCGTGAGCACGGAGACGACCGCGTCCATCGGGACGGCACGCGGCAGGGAGCCGTCGAGCCCCAGCCAGGCGGGCTTCCAGGGCTGCCGCGGCACGAAGACCATGTCGCCCACGAGCCAGAACCCCGACCCGAGCAGCAGCGGCCCGAGGATGACCACGGTCAGCAGGGTGGACCAGGCGAGGTCGGCGCGTCGGTCAGGCCGCACGGGGGTCACCGGCTCGTCGGGCGGCGACGGCGGCGAGGGCCAGGGCGAGCCCGAACCCGGTCGCGAGGTCGATGCTGTCGAGCGGGAACTGCTTCTCCCGCTGGACCTGCAGCGCGAGCGCGATCACGGCCCCGAGCAGGACCGTGGCCGCGGCGGCCTGCGCCCAGCGCGGACGTGGCGCCAGGGCCGTCCCGACCACGGCGCCCAGCGCGACGACCGGGCCGCCGACGGCGTACCCGACCAGGGCGAGAGCGACGCCCACGCCCACCCGACCGGCGAGCCGCCGGCGGCGCTGTCGGTGACGGGCCGCGGACGACGCCGCGGGTCCGGGCGTCGCCGTCGGGGACGCGAGGTCGACGCGAGCCGGACCCAGCCGGCTCGTCGCCGCGACGACCGCCCCGGCGAGCACGACGAGCGCGAGCACCACGAGGCCCCCGACCAGGAGCACCCGGTAGGTGCGCTGCGGATCGTAGGTGAGCACGACGTCGCCAGAGGCCGAGGCCGGCACGACCCACCCCTGCGACCAGCCGTCCACCTGGAGTGGCTCGAGCACGACCCCGTCGAGCCGCGCGGTCCAGCCGGCGTTGAAGCTCTGCGGCAGCGACAGCACGGCGGCCTCGCCGGCGCCGACGCGCACCACGCGCCGGATCTCCCCCGCCTCCAGCACGTCGAGGGTGCGCGAGCGCTCGACCGGGCGGCGGTCGGCCGTGCTGTCGAGGGTCAGCGCCACCGGCTGGAACTGCGGCGTCGCCTTCAGCTCGACCCGGTGCTCGCCCGCCTCGAGCGCGAGTCGCCGCGGGCCACCGCACGGGCGTACGGCGAGCTGGCCGGCAGCGACCACGTCACCGATCAGGCCCTCGACGCGCGTGCGCACGGTGGTGCCGTCGACGACCAGGTCGGGTCCGAAGCCGCACACCGCGCCCGTGGGTCGGGCCCCGCCGAGCCGTCGGGCCAGCCGAGCGCCGCCGAGCTCGATCTCACGCATCCCCAGCGCGTAGAAGCCGTCGTCGTCCGGCCGGCTGAAGGTGAGGGTGAGGCGGCGGGCGCGCAGCGGCTCGAATGCTTCCTCCCCGCCGAGCGTGACCACGCGGGTCTCGTCACCGGCGGTGAGGACCGCACGGGTCGGCACCTGCGCGACCTGGGCGGGCGCCTCGACCCGGAGCGAGCGGAGGGTGCGCGTGCGGCCGAGGTCGATGCTCAGGCTCGGCTCGCGGTCGCGGGGGTCGGCGATCCACGACGTCGTCGGGTCCGCGTCGTACGCCATCCGCGGCGAGACCTGCGGGTCCTGGCCGAACCACGAGCTCCCCCGCAGCTGCGGCCCGTCCTGGGGACGCAGCAGCTCGGTCGTCGCCTCGTTCGAGCGGGCCACGACCAGGCCCGACACGTCCCACCGACCGGCGGCGTCGACGGTGAACGTGCGGTCGATGCCGCTGGACTCCTCCGAGGCTCGCTGACGCTGCAGGTCGCAGTCGGGGCCGAGGAGGGTGCTGATGCACGCACGCCGCTCCGGGAACGCGGTGAAGAGCAGGTCGGGCGTGGCGGTGAGGTCGACGTCGGGGACCTCCAGGGTGCGTCCCACGTCGACCCCGTCGATCGTCACCTCGGCCAGGCCCACGGGATCGGTGCGGTTGGCCGTGTCGGCGACCTCGAGGCGCAGGTGGCGACCGGTGGCGCCGTCCAGGTCGACGACCGTGCGCCCGGTGAACGGATCCGTCGGAGCGTCGACGGTCGTCGAGCCGAGGCTCACGCGCCACGTGTCGATGCTCTGCAAGCCCAGCGGGGCGGTCGCCTGCTGCAGCGCGACCTCGCCGAGCGCGCGCTCCTCACCGAGGTCGAGGTCGATCCACTGCCCGCGGGGGTCGACGAAGGGGGCGGTCTTCCAGAACGTGCTGCGGTCACCGTCGAGCGCCGCCCACGGGGCGTTCTCGGGCCGGACCTCGCCGATGATGTCGGCGTAGCCGGTCGAGGTGGAGGCGGTCACGCCGCGGAGGCCGTCGTACGACGCGACCACCGGCACGGCCCCGGGCGGACCCGGGTAGTTGGGCAGCACGCGTCCGCCCCGGTAGTCGTCGTCGGCGGCCATCACGTTGCCGACGGCCTGGTGCACCCGTCCGAAGGCCCGCTCGCGTCGCCTGAAGCCGTCGCCCTGGACGTCGGCCGGCGCCTGCCACGACTCGTCCCCCTGCACGAGCATCGCCTGGTCGTCACCGACCAGTCCCGCACCGACGGCGGTGAGGGCGTCCTCGACCGAGGAGGCCACCGTGACGCTGTCGTCGAGGTCGCGCAGCTGGTAGCCCTCCACGCCCTCGACCGCCGCGTCGCGCTCGTCGGTGAGTGCGAAGACCTCGATCGCGGGCCCGAAGGAGAGCTGTCCGAAGGTCTCGACCTGCTCGATGCCGGGAGAACGGCCCAGCGCCACCCGGACCAGGTTGGCCGGGGTCGCCTGGGCGACCTGCTCGTCGAGGTCGTGGCGCAGCACGATCCGGTCGATCCCCACGCGGCGCAGCATCTGGGCGAGGTACGGCGAGCCGGCCCCGGTGGTGAGGTAGAGCTCGAGGCTGGTGAGCATCCGGATCGTGTCGGCCGGGACCAGCGGCACCTGCGACCGGGTGACCCAGGGTGAGGTGCCGAGGACCTGCAGCGGCTCCTCCATGGTCCAGCCCCACGTCTGGATCCCGAACCCGGAGCCGGGCACGACCCATGCGGCGCCCGAGCCCTGGGTCTCGTCGAGGTAGGCAGCAGCCTCCTGCCAGTGGTCGGGGATCTCGTCCCAGCCGGGCGTGCGCAGGTTGCCGTCGGCGATCGGCGCCGCGAGGGCGGCGACCGCCAGCACGAGTGCCCCGACGATCCCGCCGGCGGTGGCTCGGCGCCACCGGGCCGGTGTCGGGGAGCCCGGACGTCGCGCACGCACGAGCGCGACGAGCTGACCGAGCAGCACCGCCAGCCCCAGGCTCACCGGCACCCGCAGGACCGGGTCGGCCTTGGGGACGTTGCGCAGCGGGGCCAGCGGACCGTCGAGCAGGTCCTGCAACGGCTGGCTGAACGGACCGGCGAGCGTGCCGGTGTGGGCGATGGTGATGCTGGTGATGCCGACGAAGGTCGCGACGAGGAGCGGCGTGCGGAACTCGCCGCGGTAGCGCATCAGGCCGAGGACGCCGAGCGCTGCCACCCCGCCGCTCGCCAGGACGATCCACACGTCGTACGAGACGTCGTACCCCGCGGGCCACCAGGTGCGCCCGCCGACCACGATGTAGTCGACCCAGTTGCTCGAGCCGCGCAGTCCGTTGGAGAACCCCGCGGTGAGGGTCGTCGTCCGGGCGTCCTCCACGTAGTCGAAGAACGGCGGGCTGTAGGCGCCGAACTGCACGAGCGCCAGGGCCCACCACGCGTTGACCGCGACCATCAGCCCCGCCCAGCCGGCGCCGGTGCGCCAGCTGAGTCGCCGCGACAGCACCGCCCAGGCCATCACCACCATGAGCAGGACCGAGGGGGCGAAGGTGGCGGTGCCGTTGACGCCACCGCCGAACGCGAACGCCGCGGCGGACAGCACCGCGGCGCGCCACGGTCGCAGCCGGCCGGTGATCGCGAGGACCAGCGGGAGCAGGGCCCAGGGCAGGACCGCACCGGGCAGGATCTCGGCGCTGCGGACCCCCAGCTCGGCGACCATGCGGGGACTGAGTCCGTAGGCGAGCCCCGCGAGGGCCGCGGCCCAGACGTCGAGGCCCATCGCGAGGGCGACACGGCGCAGCCCCTCGCAGGCGACGACGAGGACCAGCCACGACCAGAGCCGCTCGGTGACCCAGGGCGCGACCCCCGCCTCGATGAGGCCGGAGAAGAACGGGCCCTGCGGCCACAGGTAGCCGTAGGCCTGGTTCTGGAGCTCGCCCAGCGACACCCGCGAGCTCCACAGGGTGAACGTGTCGCGCAGGAACTCGGTGGGCGCGTTCGTGAGGTCCAGACGGGTGTCGGAGGTGGTCTGACCGAACTTCTCGGTGAGGATCAGGACGCCGAGGACGAGGTAGGCGGTGACCGTGAGGGTGGTCGCGCGACGCGCGTCACCCCGGCCGTCGCCGCGTCGGCCGTCGAGGTCGACCCGGTCGTCGCTGGCCGCGTCGGGCGATCGGGTCTCGTGCATGGCGCGCCCACTGTACGTGCGACACCCCTGCGCTCGACCGCCGTCGTACGTCTACGGGCGAGGACGCCTGCCGTCGGGCTGGGTCCGCTGTGGAACACTCCCGGGGTGTCCGAGGCGACCTCCCGACGAGCGGTGACCAACGGTGGCGTGATCGCCGTGGCGATCGGGGTCATGAACGTCTCGACCTACGGCTTCACCATCATCGCGGCCACGGCGCTCGGACCCCAGCAGTACGGCGGCTTCGCGGCCGTGATGAACCTGCTGATGGTGGTGAGCGTCGCCCAGCTCGCGCTGCAGGCCACCGCGGCGCGACGCATCTCCTCCACCCCCGGCGACGTCTCGGTCATCGAGGGCGGGATCAGACGGGTCACCTGGCTCACCGCCCTGGCGCTCGGCGCGCTGCTGCTGCTGGCGGCCCCGCTCATCAACTACCTGCTGCGCCTGGAGAGCCTGCTCACCGCGCTGCTCGTCGGCGCCATCGCGGTGCCGCTGACCATCATGGGCGGGCAGGCCGGCACCCTCCAGGGTGAGCGCCGATGGCGTCCGCTGGCCCTGCTCTACGCCGCCGCCGGCCTCCCCCGGCTCCTGGTCGGGACGGCCCTGATCCTCTGGCGGCCCGACGAGCTCACCGCGATCCTCGCCGTCCTCCTCGGCGCGCTGGCCCCGGTCGCCGTCGGAGCAGTCGCCCTGCGCGACCGGGTGCACCACGAGACACCGCCGTCCGAGGAGGACCACGGCGTGCGCGCCCTGGTGCGCGAGCTCGGCAGCAACTCGCAGGCGCTCCTGGCCTTCTTCGCGGTCACCAACGTCGACGTCATCCTGGCCCGCAACGTGCTCGACAACGCCGACTCCGGTCTCTACGCCGGTGGTCTGATCCTCACCAAGGCGGTGTTGTTCCTGCCGCAGTTCGTGGTCGTGGTGGCCTTCCCGAACATGGCCGACGTGCAGGAGCGACGTCGCGCGCTGCGCCTGAGCCTCGCCGCCGTCGCCGGGCTCGGCGTCGTCGGCGTCGCGCTGACCTACTGGCTGTCACGCGTCGCGCTGCTCTTCGTCGGCGGGTCGCAGTACTCCGCGATCGAGGAGCGACTCTGGCTCTTCGCCGTCCTCGGCACGCTGCTGTCGATGATCCAGCTGCTCGTCTACGCCCTGATCGCCCAGCGCGGCGGCCGCGCCACCTGGCTGCTCTGGGCGGCACTCCTCGCGATCGTCGTCGGCGCGCAGCTCACCACCTCGATCAGCGCGCTGCTGCTGCTCGTGCTCGTCGTCGACGCCGTGCTGCT
>JBFJKO010000080.1:0-9686 GCA_041634935.1 Nocardioides sp. | reverse complement strand
GCTAGTGGTCGAAGGTCCAGACGAGGAGCTCGGAGGCGACCGCTGCCGTGACCTGGTGGGCGTCGTCGGTGGTCTGGTCGGAGAACCGGAAGGCGTCGCCCTCCTGGAGCGGCTCGGCCATCGACGAGCGGGTCAGGGCCCCGCGCGCGACGTAGAGGTGCGCGCGGGGAGCGGTCGGCACGCTCACGCTCTGGCCGGCCTCGAGGCGTGCGACCGAGAAGGTCGCGCCGGGCACGGGCTCGGCGACCCGGGCCAGGGCGCCGGGCTCGAGCGAGGGCGTCAGGACGTCGTACGACGGGGTCGCGGCGAGGTGGTCCTCGCCGGGGGCGAGCCAGACCTGCACGAACCGGGTGGCGGGGGCCGAGGCACGCTCGCTGTGCTCGACCCCGGGGCCGGTGTGCAGCACGGCGGCCTGCCCGGGCTGCACGGTCACCGGCTCGGTGTCGGGCTCGTGCAGGTGGTCCAGGGCACCGGAGACCACCCAGGAGACGATCACGAGGTCGCTGTGGCGGTGCGGGTCGAAGCCCCGGCCGACGCCCAGCAGGTGGTCGTCGTGGCAGGTCATCGGCCCGAAACGCAGGTTGTCGGGGTCATGGCTGGAGCCGAACGAGAACGAGTGCCGCGTCAGGCGGCCCTCCCCCTTTTCGGTGAAGGCGTCAGAAGCCCG
This sequence comes from Nocardioides sp., assembly GCA_041634935.1. GTDB lineage: Bacteria > Actinomycetota > Actinomycetes > Propionibacteriales > Nocardioidaceae > Nocardioides. The sequence goes on along the minus strand of JBFJKO010000080.1, from coordinate 9,019 downwards.
GCGGATCTCGACAGTCACGGGCATCATTGTGCAGGTGCTGCCCACACCCCCGAGCGGGCGCCCTGACCCCAGGTCCGGTTCGCCTGCGCTTCCGCCGGGGTTCGTGCTGGGCACGAGCACGTCGGCCTTCCAGATCGAGGGCGCGGTGCAGGAGGACGGTCGCGGCCCCAGCACCTGGGACACGTTCAGTCGCGAGCCGGGTCGCATCGTCGACGGCTCCAACGCCGACGTGACGTGCGACCACTACCACCGCACCGACGAGGACGTCGCCCTGCTCGCCGAGCTCGGGGCGCCCGGCTACCGCTTCTCGCTGTCGTGGTCGCGGCTCCAGCCGACCGGCCGCGGGCCGGTGAACGCCGCCGGCCTCGACTTCTACGACCGCCTGCTCGACCGGCTCCTCGAGGCCGGGATCGACCCGATGGTCACGCTGCACCACTTCGACCTGCCCCAGGGGCTCGCGGACGACGGTGGGTGGCTCAACCGGGCGTGCGTCGAGGCGTTCGCCGACTTCGCCGCCCTGGCCGGGGAGCGGTTCGCCGACCGTGTCGCGCACTGGGTGCCGGTCAACGAGCCGAACGTCGTGACCCTCCTGGGCTACGGCGGCGGGCTGCACGCTCCCGGTCACCAGCTGATGTTCGACGCGCTGCCCGCGGCGCACCACCTGCTGATGGCGCACGGGCGCGCCGTCGTCGCCCTGCGCGAGGCCGGCGCGGCGAGCGTGGGCTGCGCCAACAACCACGCGCCGATGTGGCCCGCCACCGACTCGGCGGCCGACACCGGCGCCACCAAGCTCTTCGACGCCCTGTGGAACGGGCTCTTCATCGAGCCGATGCTCCTGGGCCGCTACCCCGTCGACCTCGCCCCGCTGCTGGAGGACGTCGTCGTCCCCGGCGACCTGGCGGTGATCCGGCAGCCGCTCGACTTCTACGGCGTCAACTACTACCAACCGTTCAAGATCGGCGCGACGCCCGAGGACGCCGACATGCCGTTCGAGATGCTCGACCTCCTCGGCTACCCGACCACCGACCTCGGTCGGCCGATCGTCCCGTCCGCGCTGCGGGAGTGGCTGATCATGACGCGGGCGCGCTTCCGCTCGGCGCTGCCGCCGCTGGTGGTCACCGAGTCGGGCTGCTCCTTCGACGACGAGCCGGACGCCGACGGCGTCGTCGACGACCAGTCCCGCATCGACTACCTCGACGCGCACCTGCGTGCCGTGGGGGAGGCGGTGCAACGCGGCGTCGACGTCCGGGGGTTCTACGCCTGGTCGCTGCTCGACAACTGGGAGTGGACCGAGGGGTTCACCCAGCGCTTCGGCCTCGTGCACGTCGACTTCGAGACGCTGCGTCGCACCCCCAAGCGCTCCTTCGAGTGGTACCGCGACCTCGTGGCCGCCCAGCCCCGCTCCCTCGGCTGAGACCCACTCCGCCCACCGCCTCGGCGAGCGGGGGTCAGACGGAGTGGCGCACGGCCATGATGGCGCGCACCGCGGCCTCGTCCCAGGGCTCGCCGAGCCACTCGTAGAGGCCGCGCAGGACCGTCGGGTCGGCGACGTAGTCGTCGTAGTGCACGTGGTACGCCGCCTCGCCGAGGTCGGCGGCGACGGCGAGGATCCGTCGCTCGGTCTCGGCGAGGTGGGCGCGGTTGTGCTCGAGGTCGCCCGTGGCCCACCACCCGCTGGCCAGGACCGACTCGTGGGCCCGGGTGTTGACGAGGAACCGCGCCCCGGGGAAGACCTTGCGCAGCCACGCGACGTACTCCTCCATGTCGTCGTGGTACCAGCGGATCTCCTTGAAGCCGACGACCCGGGTGTCGGCCTGCGGGCGCAGCAGCGTCTCGAGGACGAGGCGCCGGATGCCGCTCAGGGACGCGGCGAGGGGCACGTCCCCGATCCCGAAGAACGGGTGGGTCGGCGTGCGGAACACCTTCGCCGGGCGCCGGCGCTTCTCGACCGCGAGCGTGCAGTGGTAGCGGAAGAGGTGCTGGAGGGCGTGGCGGTTCTCGCCGCGCACGAGGTAGCCCGGGAGGGCATTGAGGAGCCCGCTGACCAGCGTCGAGCCGGAGCGGCCGTAGGTCATCACGAAGAGGAACGACAGGTCGGGGTCCTCGCCGGAGCGCTTGCGGAGCGCCTCGAGCTGGCGGGTGAGCCGAGCGTTCTCCTCGGTGAGCTCGCGCGCCTCGGCCCTCGCCCTCGACCGCATCGTGCTACCGCCGCCGCAGCACGTACATCGACTGGCCGTCGGTCTCGCGACCGTGGACGAACTCGTCGACCGCGAGACCGGCGTCGAGCAGCGTGCGCTCGAAGAAGGGGCGGCTGAAGCGCACGCAGTGCAGGGCGCCCTTCCACTCCAGCTTGAGGTAGTCGGTGGGGTTCTCGACGCAGTCGGGCACGTCCTCCTCGACGAACGCCGTCACCCAGGCCCGGCCGTCGGGGGCCAGGATCCGGGCGATCGTGGCCGCGTAGCCGGCGACGTCCTCGGTGAGCATGTGGGAGAGCACCGAGTAGGCGTAGAGGACGTCGACGCTCGCGTCGTCGGCGGGGATGTGGAAGGACCGCTCGCCGTCGGGGTTGTAGCGCGCGTTGTGCGCGTCGACGAGCGTGAAGCGGGTGTGCTCGTCGGTGAGGTGGTCCTTGGCCCAGGTGAGGAGCTCGGGCTGGATGTCGACGCCGTGGTAGTCGGCGACGTGACCCATCAGGTGCTTGATGCCGATCGCGAGCCGGCCCGCGCCGCAGCCCCAGTCGAGCACGCGCTTGCGGGGGCCGAGCCCGGCGCGGCGACGCAGCACCCGCGCGTCGCGGACCCCGGCGGCGACGAAGTCGGCGTCCTTCTTGAAATGCTGCCCGCCCATGCGCAGCCGGTAGGGCGGCAGCGGGATGCTCGGGTCGAGCGCGATGGGGCCTGGTCCGGATGCTTCTCGGGTCACGGTCGGTGAGTCTAGGCGGGGCGGTGCGTCAGGTGCGGCGCCGCCGGGCCCGTACGCGCAGGGCGGCGTCGAGGAGGGTGGCGGCCCGTGCGTCGAACGAGTGCTCGGCGACGACGCGTTCGGCGAGGGCGAGACGGGCTGCGACGTCGGGCCACGCGTCGTACGGCGCCCGGGTGAGGCGGACGAGGTCGTCCGGGCCCCGCCACGTGGGCAGCTCGGCACCGAGGTCGGCCAGCACGTGCTCGAGCCCGACCACCGGGTCGGTGAGCAGCCGCCCGCCGACCGCGAGCACGTCGAAGACCCGGTTGGAGACGAAGCCCTGCGCAGCCATGTCGGCGTGGTGGTCGTTGAGCACCACCCCGGCCGAGGCGTACGCCGCCGGCAGGTCCTCGTTGGCGATCCGGTCGGCCGCGGCCTCGACGTCGTGCTCCGCCCAACCGGTGCCGATGACCGTGGTCGGCACCCCTGCGGTGCGGGCGGCCGCCACGACCGGGCGCATCCCGCCGCGGGCGTTGCCGACGAAGAGGACGGCGGCGCCCGTGTCCGGTGCGCCGGCGCCCGGGCGGAACCGCGTCGCGTCGGTGCACTGCAGCAGCGGCGTCGCCGCGTGACGCGCGGCCCAGGCGGTCGAGGCGGCGAAGGCGACGTCGTGCGCCGCGATCTCGTCGGGGGTGACGGCGTCCGGGTGGCTGATCACCCACAGCAGGGTCGTCGCCCCCGATGCGGGCTCCACCCGCTCCAGGCCGCGCAGGGTGAGGACGACGTCGGTCTCGGTGCGGGTCGCGCGGCCGCGGGTCTCGGGGTGGTCGATCTCGACCCACTGGCCGAGGCGCGCCAGCGCGGCGGCCAGCGATCCGGCGAAGTGCCAGTCGCCCCAGCGCCGTCCGAGCGGCCCGGCGCCGGCCGCGACGTCGATCGACCACCGCAGGGCGGGCGTGCCCTCCACGACCTGGACCGACCGCGCGCGCTCCTCCAGCGCCGTCCACTCCGGACCCTCGGGGCGGGCGGGACCGGCGCCGTCGGGAGCCGGTCCGAGGAGCCACGAACCGGTCGCGAGCACCCGGGCACCCGCGCGTCCGGGCACCCGGGCCTCGGCGCCGGTGATGCGTCCGGGCAGCGGCACGCCGTCCAGGCGCTCGATCGCCGAGACCGGGTGTCTTACGAGCAGGGGGGCGGTGAGCAGGAAGGCGTCGTCGAGGAGCACCGGCTGCGCGGCCGCCACCCCCGGCCGCTCGAGGGCGGTCAGGAGCGGGGAGAGCCAGTCCCACCGCGGAGGTTCGAGCCCGGGGTCGAGCGTGACCTCCGGGGTGTCGGACACCCCGTTCGCGTCACCGGGCGACGCGCCGACCAGCACCCGCGGCAGCGTCGAGGCCACCGCGGTCAGGAGTCGCCGCACGTCGGTCCGGGTCGGCTCCAGGTGCACCACCGCGTCGGGAGCGACCCGGGCCAGGTGCCGCACCCACCGCACACCCCGCCGTACGTCGTCTGCCGGCACCTCCACGAGCGCCGTCGCGCCGGCGACGTCGCGGGGAAGCGGGTCGCCCAGCAGCTCGCCGGGGTCGTGCGTGGCGAGCCACTCCTCGAGCGGACCGAGCCGCTGGTGGTCGTAGAGCGGGTGCGGCGCCCGTGGCGGATGCTGCCCCTGGGCGGACCGGCGCAGGTAGAAGGAGAGCGGATCGGGCGCGTGCTGCCGCCAGGCGCCCCCGGGGTAGAGCCACAGCGGCTCGAAGAGCGGGTGCGGGGAGTGCTGCCCGGGAGCATCGACCCAGGCCGCGGCGGCCGCGTCACGCGAGGCGAAGGACTGCTCGCTGAGCCGCGCGAACCAGTGCTCGTCGAAGAGCCGACTGCCCGCGACCAGCGCGGTGGCGTCGTCTCGGCTCAGCACGGGTCCTACCGTAAGGGCATGCCCCCGGCCCCCGCCCCGAGCGTCGACGACGTCGTCGCCCGGCACCTCGCCGGCGCGCGCCGTCCCGCGGCCGTGGTGACCGACCTGCCGGTGACCGTCGACGCGCCCGAGACCGTCGTGTGCGCCGTCGGCGCGCCGCTGCCCGACGGACAGCTGCGCACGGTCCTCCTGGTCACCGCGGACGTCGAGTCGCTGCGCACCGACGTCTCCCGGCTCGGTGACCTGCGCTGGGCCCGGATGGTCGGCTGCGTCGTCGCCGAGGCAGCCGCCGCGCTCCCCCTGCGCCCGCACCCGTCGTGGCCCGCGGTCGCCGACCTCGACGCCCGGCTCGAGGGCGGGCTGGCCAGCGCTCGCATCGACTTCGCCGCCCGGCTCGAGGTGGAGCCGGTGCTGGTCTCCTTCGCCCGCACCGCCGCGGCCCCCGTGCTCACCGGCCCGGGCGGGCTGCGCGTCGCGGGTGCCGTCACCCCACCCGCCGACCCCACCTACGCGGCGTCGTACGACGTCGACGACGAGCGCCCCGCCGACGTCGTCCTCGTCGGCGGTGACGGTGACGATGCGCACGGAAAGGACCTGCCGGTCAGCCCGGTCACCGGCCGGGCCCCGACCGTGGTCGCGGCGGCCGAGGTCGGTGCGCCGCTCGACGAGGCGGTCTACAACCCCGCCGGCTTCCGGCGCGCCTGGACCCGCGGCATGGTCGACCTCCCCGCCGACACCCTCCTCAGCCCGGCACTCGTCCGCGACCTGCGCGACGTCCAAGGGGTGCGCCTCGCCCCCGGCAGCACCGCTCGACTCGCGGCCGGCCTGGCGATGTGCGGCATCCTCACCGAGCAGGTCGACGACCCGCGTGAGCGCGAGCGGCTCTCCGTACGACGCCGCCGTGAGGCGCTGCGCACCCACTCCACCACCGCGTGGCGGGCCCGGCTGGCCGAGGCGGCCGGCGTCCGGTTCGCCGAGCACCCCGCCGACGTGGTCGTGACCAGCGACGAGACCGACGTGGTCACCGACCTGCTGCTCGCGCGTCGCTACAGCGGCGCCGACCTGGTCGTCGTCCCGGACGACGACGAGGCCGCGACCGAGTGCTTCGTGTCCGGGTGGGCCGCGCCGCCCGCCGGCGCCTGCGCCCACGCCGCCGACCGCACCCCCGGGGAGATCGTCGCGACCGGTGGCCTGATCTACCTGACCCGCCCGAGGAGCGCCGGATGAGCCGGTACGACGACCAGCCACGCGTCCGCCGCAACGAGTGGGGCGCGCTCGCCGTCCCCGACCTCGGCGCCTGGGAGCCCACCCTCAGCGTCAGCGTCGTCGTCCCCGCCTACGACGCCGGACGGTTGCTGCCCTACGTGCTCGCGGGCCTCGCCGCGCAGTCCTACCCCGCCCACCTGCTCGAGGTCGTCGTGGTCGACGACGGCCCCGGCATCCTCGCCATGCCGGAGGTGCGCCCCGAACGCACCCGGATGGTCCGCGTCGACCAGGGCTGGGGACGCGCCAACGCGTGCCACGAGGGTGCCCGAGTGGCCGAGGGCGACGTGCTGCACTGGCTCGACGCCGACATGCTCGCCGAGCGCACCGAGGTCGAGGCGCAGCTGCGCTGGCACCACCTCCTCGACCACGTCGCCGTCCTGGGTGACAAGTGGTTCGTCGACCCCGAGCCCGTGCTGACCCGCACCCCCGCCGAGGTGCGCGGTGCGGTGGAGGCCGACGAGGTGGGGTCCTGGTGGGGACCCGACGAGCGGGCGCCGCACGCCTGGGTCGAGGAGGTCTACGCGCGCACCGACGACCTGCGCGAGGCCGGCTGGTTCGCGCTGCGCACCCACACCGGGGCCTGCGCGTCGGTCCGTCGCGACACCTACCTGGCCGCCGGCGGCATGGACACCACGCTGCGGCTGGGCGAGGACATCTCCCTCGGCGCCCGGCTCGGCGAGGTCGGCTGCGTCTTCGTGCCCGACCGCGAGGCGCGCAGCTGGCACCTCGGCCCCACGCAGGTGATGGAGCGGCGCGACCAGGTCAACGCCTACAACGACCCCTTCTTCGCCGACACCTCGCCGGTGCTGCACGCCAAGCGGTTCCCGGGCCGCACCTACGCCGTGCCCTACCTCGACGTGGTGCTCGACGTCCGCGAGCTCGAGGTGGCGGACGTGACCGCCACCGTCGGTGCCGTGCTCGCCTCGACGCTGCACGACCTGCGGGTCACCCTCCTCGGCGACTTCGCCGACCTCTCCGACGAGCGGAGGGCGATCCTCGACGACCCGTTGCTGCCGGCCCGCGTCGTCCACCAGACCTACGTCGGCGACCCGCGGGTGCGGCTGCTCGACGCGCTGCCGCAGGGCCCGTCGGACGCGCCGTTCCGGCTCACGCTCCCGGGTGCGCGCTTCGCCCCGCGACGCGCGGCGCTCGAGGAGCTGGTCCTGCACCTCGAGCACACCCACGACGGACTGCGCCTCATCGACCTGCGTGACGGCAGCGTCGCGCGGCTCGAGCGCACCGCCGCCGTCGCCCGTGCGACGCGGGTCGCCCGCCCCGACGAGCCCCTGGACGCCGTCCTCGCCGAGGTCGCCGGGTCCGCCCGGATCGGCGGTCGCGACGCCGGCTTCGCCGTGAGCACCAAGGTCGCGCCGGCGATCTACCCGCGCACCGGCGGTCGGCCGCTCGGCCCCGACGAGGCCTGGGCGCGCGTCGACGCGCAGCTCGCGCCACGGGGGATCACGAGCGCCCGGCCGACGAGCAGGACTGCGACGCCGGGAGGTTCCGATGGCTGACGTGCCCGAGCAGCTGCCGCTCCCCGTGCGGGGCTTCCTCGACCTCCACCCCGGCGCGACGGTGCTGGGCGTCGGCACCGACCCGGACCTCACGCCAGGGCCCGCCGGCCAGGTCGCGGTGGTCGCACGCGACGTCACGGCGCTGCGCTCGACCCCCTGCCCGCCGGGAGTGCTCGCCCGCGCGGTCGGGATCTTCCTGCGCGAGGGCGCCGGTACGCCGGTCGTCGTGCCGCGCCCGGAGTGGCCGGCCCTGCGGTCGCTGCGCTCGCGGCGGGCCAAGGCCGGCTGGTGGACGGTGCTGCGCTTCGTCGGGCCCGTCGACGTGGCCACCGTGCTGCGCGAGGTCGCGGCCCAGGCCACCTGGGGGAGTGGGGTGGCCCCGACCCCACCCGGGACCCACGACGTACGCGTGATCAACCCGGTCGGGTTCCTGGTCGAGGCGCCGGAGCCTGCGGTGGACCTGGCCGACCTCGACCTGACCGCCGGCGTGACGCCGGCGCTCGTGGCCTCGCTGCGGCCGGCCCGGGGCGTGCGTGTCGACCGCTGGCACCAGGAGCCCGGGGCCGACAGCGCTCGTCGCGCCGTCGCCGCCGTCGAGGGCCTCGCCCTGGCCGGCGTCCCCGTGGCGCTCGGCGCCCCGGCGGCCGAGGCGCTGCGCTCCGGTGGAGCGCTCGACCCGCGGCTCCTCGAGGCGCTGGGCGCCGACGTCGACCTCGGCGACGAGTCCGCACGTGAGGAGCACAGCCTGGTCGCGCGCCGGGTGGCGTACGACGTCGTCACCGCGCGCTCCGGGCGGCACCCGCAGCCGTCGGTGAGCGTGCTGCTCGCGACGCGGCGCGCCGACATGATCGACTTCGCCCTCGCCCAGGTCGCCCGGCAGCGCGGGGTGGCCGACCTCGAGCTGGTGCTGGCCCCGCACGGCTTCGACGTCGACCCGCAGCACGTGCGCGAGGGCGTCGGGCCCGGGGTGGGCGTGCAGGTGCTGCCGCACCCGGCCGAGACGATGTTCGGCGACGTCCTCGAGGCGGCGGCGCGCGCGGCCGGCGGCGACGTCGTCCTCAAGATGGACGACGACGACTGGTACGCCCCCGACGTCGTCGCCGACCTGCTGCGCGCCCGCGGCTACTCCGGCGCCGAGCTCGTCGGCATGCCGGCCGAGCTGCACTACCTGACCGAGCGCGACCTCACCGTCAAGCGCGGCCACCCGGTCGAGCTCTACGCCAAGTTCGTCGCGGGCGGCACGATGCTGATCGACCGGTCGGTGCTGCGCGAGGTCGGTGGCTTCCGCTCGGTGAAGAAGTACGTCGACGCCCAGCTGATCGCCTCGGTGCTCGCCGCCGGCGGTGCCGTCTACCGCACCCATGGCCTCGGCTACGTGCTGCGGCGCAACCCCACGGGCCACACCTGGCAGGTCGACGCCGACTACCACCTC
>JBFJKO010000079.1:0-9702 GCA_041634935.1 Nocardioides sp. | reverse complement strand
CGACCTCAACGGCGGTGACGGTGACGACCGCGTTTTCGGACAGGGCGGCAACGATCTGGTCAAGGGTGGCGACGGCGACGACTACCTCGACGGCGGCGACGGCGCCGACGTCCTTGCGGGCGGAGCCGGGTCCGACCTGCTGCTCGGTGCAGCCGGCGACGACTCCGCCTTCGGCGAGGGCCGCCACACCACCGACCGGGGCGGAATCGCGCCCCCTGTCAGCGAGCGGCTGGTGGCCTGCAACACCACCACCCGCGTGGTGAGCGGTCACGTCGACCTCAACGGCGACCTGCTGTCCGGCCCAGGGGCCGTCCCCGCCGGCCCCGCAGCCCCCCTGGCGCTCGAGGCCGACAACGGCCGTCTGGCCGGTCTCGAGGTCGCCGGCGGCATCATCTCGGCACCGGGCTCCACCGCGCGCTTCGACGGCCTGCTCGGCGGCGAGAACGTGGTGCTCGGTGGCCTCGTCGACCTCGACCGTGACGGGGACATCGACAGCGACGACACCGGGATGATCGCCATGGCCTCGATGCTCGACACCGGGGCGAACTCCGATGGCGACTGCCTGCTGACCGGCCCCGGCAACGACGAGCTGCGCGGTGGCCAGGGCTCGGACTACCTCGGTGGCGGGGACGGGACCGACCTACTGGTGGGCGGGGACGGCAACGACCTGGCCCTCGGCGACGGCGGGACCGACGTGCTGCTCGGAGGGTCGCACGCCGACGTCCTGGTCGGCGGCACCGGCGACGACCACCTCCTCGGTGAGGAGGGCGACGACCGGTTGCGCGGCAACGAGGGTGCCGATGACCTGATCGGCGGCAGCGACGTGGCCGGCGTGACCGACGGGCAGGACGTGCTGCTGGGCGGCCGCGAGGACGACGTCCTCGTCGCCGAGAACGGCATCGTGGTCTCGGAGTCGATCGTCGAGGCCGTGACAGACCCGAAGGTCCGCTGGTCCTCCTCGGACCTCGCCCCGGCCGCAGTGACCGCCGGTGCGGGATCGCCTCTGCGGTTCGACGGGAGCGCCCTGACCTGTGGCCCCGACCCGGCGACCCGTCACCTGACGATGCTCGCCGACGACGGGGTCGCGGGCGTCCCCGACCTCTCCCCCGGGACCCCGCCCGCCTACGACGAGCTCTACGGCGGCTACGACTGCGACTTCGTCATCGGCTCCCCCGGCAACGACCTGGTGCGCGGTGGCCAGGACGACGACGTGGTGGAGGCCGGTCCAGGCTCCGACATCGCCTACGGCGACGCCGGCGACGACGTGGTCATCGGCGGGTCGTCCTTCGACCACACCCGCACGGTCCGTTTCACCGTCGACCGCGACGGTGCGGGTGCTCGCGACGAGGGCGACGCGATCCGTGGGGACGGCGGCCCCGACGACCTCGTCGGAGCCGACCTGATCGCGGGCGACAACGCCCTCCCGATCCGCGTCGAGGCGCTCACCTCGCGCCCCGGCTACGACGGTCCCGCCTACGTGCTGCAGCTGCACGACGTCGCCACCAGCACCTCGACACCGGCTGCACGCACCTCGGGCGGTGACATCGTCGAAGGCGACGGCGAGACCGATCGCATCTTCGGTCAGGGCGGCGCCGACCGGATCGACGGCGGCAGCGGCGCTGACTACCTCGAGGGCAACGACGGCGCCGACGACCTCCGCGGGGGCGCCGGGGACGACGACGTCCTCGGGGGTTCCTCGGCGACCGACGGCCTGCCCCTGGGCGGTGACGGATCCCGCCTCTTCGACGGGTTGGACGTGCCGACCGACTTCTCCTCGTCCGGCTTGCTCGATGCCGGGCAGGACGCGCTCTCCGGCGGTCCGGGCGACGACGTGGTGCTCGGCGACAACGGGCGGGTCACCCGGCCGCCGATCGGGGGCGTGACCCCGGCCGAGCGCACCGACGGCACGACCCTGCGGTCCGTGGTCCTCCTCGACGTGGCCACCTCGGCCACCGTGGCCCCCGTGGACGTCGGCGGCGGCGACCGGATCGCCGGTGACGGCGGTCGTGACCTGCTCTTCGGTCAGGTCGGAGACGACATCCTGTCCGGTGGCGACGACGACGACTACCTCGAGGGCAACGTCGGCGACGACGTCCTCGGCGGGGACGACGGCGAGGACGACCTCCTCGGCGGTGGGTCGAGCCTCACCGGGGCGATCATCACGGTCTCCGGTGCGACGGTCGTCGACCGGCTGCTGACCCCGGTCACCGAGGCGACCGACGCGAGCGCCGCCGGTCTGCTGGACGGGAACGACGAGCTCGAGGGCGGCGCCGAGCGCGACGTCCTGCTGGGCGACAACGGCCGGATCACCCGTGACGGGCCCAACCGGTTCCAGCTCGGCGGTGCCTCGGGCCTGCACCTGGTGCGTCAGGTCGCCATGGCCGACGAGGGTCAGGGGCCGTGGGCCGGGAGCGACCTGCTCTCGGGCGGCGCAGGTGACGACAGCATCTACGGGCAGTTCGACAACACCCGGACCGACCGGCCACGACTGCGCTACCAGGGCCAGCGGGTGCAGGGCGACATCCTCGACGGCGGTGCGGGCGACGACGCCCTCATCGGCGACCAGGGAGTCGACGTGCCCACGCCGTCAGGCAGTCTCGGCGCCGTCGACCGCTCGATCACGGACCGTCGTGGCTTCCTCGACGAGCAGGTGCGTCCCTTCGGGACGCTGGTGCGAGTCGTCACCCTGAGCCAGTCGACCCTTGGTGGTGACGACCTCATCTTCGGTGGCGACGACGGCGACTCGATCCACGCGGGAGCCGGCAAGGACGTGATCAACGCCGGCGCCGGTGACGACGTGGTGTTTGCCGGTGACGGTGGTGACGCGCTGTGGGGCGGCCCCGGGCACGACCGGCTCTTCGGCGGTGCCGGCCCTGACTTCCTCGACGTCAAGCGCCGCACCATCGACCCGGTCCTGTGGCAGGTGGCCGCGCCGTCCGAGGACACCGATCGTCGTCGGCGCACCGTCAACGGGCGCGACGTCCTCTATGGCGGGGCGGGTCCCGATGCGCTGCAGGCCGACCAGGGCGACCGCGGGACCTCTCGCAGGCTCCAGGGCGACCGTCTCGTCGACTGGCGGCACACGATCAACCACTACCAGACCTGCAGGTCCGGCTACGGCCGCGGCAAGGTCTGGAACAAGCGCAGCCGATCCATGATCTCGACACTTCGACAGCTCGCAGCAGCGACCGGATCGGTGGGATCGGCCGAGCTGGCGATCCCCAAGCGAGAGCGTGTGACCACCTATCCCGACCGAGGGAGCTTCGTCTGTGAACCCAGCTGATCGACCAGGTGCTTCGCGCCTGACTCGCACGACGACCCACCCACCATTCCTCTCCGGAAGGTCCTCATGAAAACCAACGCTCTCCGTCGTGGCCTCGCCTGCGCCACAGTCACGACCCTGGCAGGGGCGCTCGTCCCGGTCCTCACCGTGTCGGCTGCAGCCGCCGGCGCGCTCTCGCTGGAGGGAGCCTCCGCCGACGGCGCAGCCTTCGACCTCGACGAGCACGACCCCGGCGACCTGACCGTGCAGGTCGTCGACAACGCCGGTCCGGTCGACGTCGACGACGTGCAGGACCTGCGCTACTTCTGGACCGTCACACCCTTCGACCCGGTGGCGAGCCCGGAGCGCCACCCGGCGACGGGCAGGGACCTGATCGCCACCGAGGTGGGCGGAGAGTTCGTCGTGCCGCTTCCGCCGTCGACCCAGTCCGGCGACTACACCTTGGTCGCCGCCCTGACGCCCGATGCCTCGGGCGACGGCGCCGTACGCCGGATGCCGGCGATCGAGGTGTCAGTAGGCCAGGCCGCGATCGTCTTCGACGACCGGAGCCCGGTCTTCGCGCCCGCCGGCTCCGACCGCCCGATCGCTGGCAGGCTGCAGCTCGAGGACGGCACCGGTCTACCTGGCCGGCTGGTCGACCTCACCTTCGTGCGCGGATCCGCCGGGAGCGACCCGCAGGCTGACGCCGGCCTCGTGCCGGACCCTCCCGCCACCTCGCTGGCCACCGCCCTGCAGGTCACCACGGGATCCGACGGGGACGTCGACGCGGTGCTGAGCGATCCCGCTGAGGACGGCCAGGGCTCCGAGCTGGGCGGCACGCTCCGCGCTCGAACCGTCGCCACCCCGGGGATCGGGGACGCCGGAGCCGACTCGACGCTGCTCGTCGACCTGGTCAGCGACGTCGCACCGGCCGGCTCCACCCTCGCGGTCAGGGACCTCGGCAACGGTCGGCCCGGTGAGGTCCTCACCAGCCGGTTGACCGTCACCGCCCCCGACGACACCTACGACACCGACCCGGCCACTCCGGGCGTGCAGGGCGATCCGGACACCGATCGGGACCCCGTGGAGGGGCAATCGTTCACCCTCGACCTCGACCACGGCTTCTTCACCGGCGGTGAGGTCCTCCCCTCGGACCCGGGCGCTCCGGCCGGCAACGTGGAGGACCTGGGCGGCACGCTCACCGGTCTGACCGACTCCGACGGCCGCGTCTCCTTCGCAATCGCCATCGGACGCGACCGTGGCTTCGACGACGACGGCCAGGTCAGTGCGACGGTCTCCGCCGTGGCCGGCGACCTGAGCCAGGACACGAGCACCACGTGGAGCTCGGCCGATCCGCTCAACGGCACCACGGTCGAGGTGTCGCTCTCGCCCAAGCGTGAGCAACCGGCTGCGGTGAACCCGGCGGTGTCGGGCAACCGCACCTACTACGACGTCTTCACCCTCGACCAGTACGGCAACCGGGTCGGCGGGGAGCCGGTCGAGCTCACCTACTCCGGCAACCTCGACGACTGGGACTACAGCACCGACTTCGTCGTCAGTGACTTCGACCGGTCGGGAGACCTGTGGGTCGTCTCCTTCGAGGCCGCCGACATCGCGATCACCGGCACGTGGTTCGCCCCCAACCGGCTCTACACCGACGCGGCCGGTGCCTCCGTTCCCGGCGACGCAGACGTGGCGGGCTCGACCGTGGCCTCGTTCTACGACCTCGACTTCGACGCCTCGTCGTTCCGGATGACGTCGTCCACCAGGGGCGTCGCCCAGGTGGGCAGCGCGGTCACCCAGACCGTGAAGGTGATCGACCAGATGGGCAACCCCGTCGAGGGCTACCGAGCCCGCTTCTTCCGGCTCGGCCCCGACACCGGTGACGGTGGGCCGCGCCTCACCGAGTTCACCAACCGCAGGGGCAAGGCCACCTACACCTTCGTGGGCACCGAGGTGGGCAGGGCGAGGGTCACCGCCGAGGTCACGGACGGCACGCACAGCGAGACTCTCACCGGGGTCGTGCGCTTCGGGTCCCGGGTGCGCGCACGTCTCGCGGGCCAGGGCAACGGGCGGGCCGACGACACCCTCGAGGTGACGGCACCTTCCCGCGCCGCCGGGGCCCTGGTCCGTCTCTACCGGCTCGGCAAGGGCAAGGAACGAGCGGTCGGCCGAGGCACCCTCGACGACGACGGCACTGCGAGCTTCACCGTGCGCGACCGCAACGGCAAGCGCCGTACGACGTATGTCGCCGTGCTGCGTGCGACCTCCACCACCGCGGCCGACCGCAGCAACCGCACCAGGCTCCGCTGAACCGTCCGCGGGACGGTCTCACCGACGTGGGGCCCTCCCGTGGACCGGTGTGGTGATCGACGCCCTCAGCCCTCGAGCAGCCCGAGGGCGACGAAGGCCTCGGCCAGCGGCCCGGAGACGTTGATCGACAGGGTGCCGTCGTCGGCGAACGACGTCACCTGCTGCGCGGCCGCGCCGGTGGCGGGCACGTAGTAGACGTGGCGCGACACCGCGCCGGGCTTCTCGTGCTCACCCGTGCTGATGCGGGCCAGCACCTGCAGCGCGGCCACCACCCCGGGCCCCGCGAGCGGGTGCAGGGCGAGGAGGTGACGGTTGGGCACCGCGACGAGCACGCCGTACGACGGCCGCTCGATGCCGATGCCGGCGAGGGTCTCGGCGAGGACCAGCACGCGTGACGGGCCGAAGAAGTCGTCCGTGGTCAGCACGTGGACGTCGGAGTCGGAGCGGGCGTCGTCGGCACGGATCGTGTCGCGGTGCATCGCCGGCAACGCGCGGAGGTTGGCCATCGCCACCTCCCGCGCCACCGGCCAGCCGCCGATGCGCTCGACGGTCTCGTCGCTCAGCAGCTCGGAGACGTGGCTCGGGTAGTCGACGGCGGCCAGCTCGGCCACCCCCGGCAGCGGTCGCGGGGCGTACGACGGCACCGGGTGCGGCAGGTCCTCGGCCCAGCGCAGCCGCGGGTAGAGCTGCGTGCGGACCTCGTCGAGCGAGACCGGCCCCGTCTGTCTCGAGGAGGTCATCAGCCCGGTGACGTGGCGATCGACCAGGCCGGGCCAGCGCGAGGTCGGCTCCGGGGCCACGGTCATGGACAGGTCGGTGAGCCCGTAGCGCCGACCGTCCATCGCGACCAGGGCGCCGTGACCGTCGGGGACCGTCTCGACCCCGTGGCCCACGAAGCTCTCGCGAACCAGCCGGGTCAGTGCCGTGGCACCGTCCCGCGAGAGCGCCGGCAGCACCGGGTCGGGGGCAGCGCCCGGGCGTCCGGAGGGCGTGGGCGTGGCTCGCTCGCCGTCGACGGGGCGGGCGCGCCTGCGGCCGCGCCGGGATCGGTCGAAGAGCACCATGACCACCATCTTGTCAGTCGTCCGAGGTCCAGCGGAGGCGATGCCTTCCCGCCGGCCCTGGACCTAGGCCGGGGACCCGGCGCGCGCCTTGCTCTCGGCGCTCTCGGCGCGTCGTCGCGCCACGGCGCGACGGTGCGTGGCCGGGAACATGAGCACCAGCCCGACCAGGATGCCGATCAGCGCACCCGCGGTGTTGGCCACGATGTCGCGCTCGTCGGGGAAACGCCCGGGGATCGAGCGCTGCAGGGTCTCGATCACCGAGGTCATCACGAAGGCGCCGAACCCGGCGACCCACCAGTAGCGGGTGCCGACCATGAGCAGCAGGAACAGTCCCACCGGCACGAAGAGCGCGATGTTGGCGAGGAACTCCGCGCGCCCGTAGGTCAACCACTCCATGCCCTCGACGCGCTGCAGGCGTGCGAGCACCCGACTCACGAACACCGACGCCGTGGGCGCGCTCGAGGCTGGGGTGAGCGTCACCCAGCCCACGAAGCCGAGGTAGGCGAACGTGGTCAGGCTGAGGAAGGGGTGACGGTGGAACACCGTCCCATTGTGGTGCACCCGCCTGAGAGCGCCCTGTGGCGCTCCCGTGCTACCCGAGCGCCGGTACCACCAGGCGGCGGCGCCGCAGGGCGGCCACCGCGAGCGCCACCAGGAACGCTCCTCCGGCCAGGCCCAGCGGCACGGCTCCGGCGCCGACCTGCTCACGGGTCGTGGGGTCGGCGGCGGACGCCGGCGGGAGGGCTCCCCGACCGTCACCCGGCACGTCGACGGCGTAGACGTCGAGGCCGCGCACGAGGTCGATCGAGTAGACGACGTTGGTGCGCTCCGCCGTCATCTTCTCCTTCTTGTAGACCGGCACCCACATGGCGTCCCAGACCTCGGAGAGACCCCAGACCGAGTGCGCGTACGTCTTGATGTCGCGCGGGTCGCGCACGTCGAGGATCTGCGTGCCGCCGCCGTAGAAGCCGGTCGCGACCAACCCGCCGGGCCGGTAGTCGAACCAGTGCGAGGAGCAGAACGCCCCGACCGGGAGCGGGAAGGTGCCGAGGTCGGAGAGCTCCACCTTGTCGAGCGGCCTGATCGCGTTCTTGCGCTTGCCGTCGAGCCGCTTGACCCACCAGGTCTGGAACGAGCCGGCCAGCGAGCAGTCGGTCTGCTCGTAGTCCTCCTCGGTGATCAGCAGGATGTTGCCGTTGCGCAGCGACGGCTTCGAGCGGGGCTTGAACCGCTTGGCGTGGGGGCGGAAGGCGTTGTGCAGGATGAAGTCGTTGTAGCCCTCGAACTTCGGGTCCTCCCCGCGTCCGGCGGCGCCGGTGGTGGTGAGCAGACGCGGGCGGGCCGGTCGGTCGACGTCCCACATCGACGCGCCGCCCCACCCGGTGTGCGTGCCGATGCCGGCGGCGTCGAAGTTCCACTTGTGACCCGCGGTCGGGGACACGAACGGCTGGAGACCGGCCTTCTTCGGACGGCGGTCGACCTCGTACGGCGTGCGGATCTTGCGCAGGTCGAAGATGGAGAAGTGCGGGTCCGACTCGTTGTTGCCGGCGGAGTAGGCGTAGCGGCAGTTGCGCTGGTCGACGCAGGCGACCGTGTGGGTGCTGGTCGACCCCTCGGTGCGCGAGAGGATGCGCGGCGAGGTCGGGTCGGTCACGTCGACCACGACCAGCTCACCGCCACCGAGGTTGGTGTGCTGGATGTCGTCGGCCGAGGCCTGCACCAGGTCGACACCGATGAGGGCGAAGCGCACGACGCCGTTCTTGGTGCGGCGCTCACCGCAGTTCATCGCCTCGTTCTCGAAGAGCACGTTGGGCAAGACGCCCACGAGCTGCGGGTCCGCGGCGTCGGAGACGTCGAAGACCCGGATCGAGTCGAGACCGCTCGTGACGAACAGCGGCGCCGTCGGCAGGAAGCACCCGGAGATGCCGACCTGGCCCGGGTCGACACCGAGGTGGGCGATCTTCTTGCTCTGCAGCGACACGTCGTTGGCGTCGCGGGCCTCGGCCATCTGGCGGATCCGGTCGCGGTCGCCGTGGGCGTCGGCCGGGCTCGCGGTCAGTGCCGCGCTTCCGACGAGGAGGGCAGGGAGCAGCAGGGTCAGGAGTCGGCGCACAGCAGGCTCAACGCCCGGGGACCTCAGAGGTCACGCCGGCGGGCCCGACTCAGGCGGGCTGCATCTCCTGCAGGGGTGCGCCGTCGAGCAGCTCGGCCGCGCGGGCGGCGACGAGGCGGTCGTTCTCCTCGGAGAGACGACGGACGAGGGACTCCAGCTCGGCCACCCGCTGACGCAGCCGCGCGTTGTCGGCGGCGGTGCGGGGGTCGCGCAGGTCGCTGTTCAGGTAGCCGATCAGCGCCTTGGCCATGGCGTGGCCTTCCGTGTGTGGTGGACCCGGGACCGGGAGCCCCGTCACGGGGCCGTCTACCAGAGTCCCACCAGACCCGCACGGGGTCAATCCGGCGCCGGGACGGCCGCGACCGGACGACGACGTCGCGGAGCGGGCTGGCAGCGCGGGCAGAAGTACGACGAGCGGTTCATGAAGGCGACCCGCTTGATGGGGGTCGCGCAGCGGTCGCACGGCTCGTCCTGCCGGCCGTAGGCGTGCAGGGAGCGGTCGAAGTAGCCCGACTCGCCGTTGACGTTGACGTAGAGCGCGTCGAAGGAGGTGCCGCCCTGCTCGAGGGCGTCGGCCATCACGTCGCGCGCGTGCCCGAGCAGCCGGCGCACCTGAGGGCCGGTCAGCCGGTCCCCCGGGCGCTCGCCGTGCACCTCGGCACGCCACAGCGCCTCGTCGGCATAGATGTTGCCCACCCCCGACACCAGGCCCTGGTCGAGCAGCAGCCGCTTGATCCCGGAGGTCCGTCGACGCACCCGGGCCACGAACTCGTCGTCGTCGAAGGCCGGGTCGAGGGGGTCACGCGCGATGTGGGCGATCTCGGGAGGCAGGTCGGCGCCGCCGGTCGAGATCGACAGGCCGCCGAACATGCGCTGGTCGACGAAGCGCAGCTCGCGACCCTCGTCGGCACCCTCGAGGGCCAGGCGCACCCGGAGGTGCCGCTCGGCGG
>JBFJKO010000078.1:0-9781 GCA_041634935.1 Nocardioides sp. | reverse complement strand
TCCCCGGGGAGCGGCTCACCGCCGACAAGATCGCGCGCTACTTCGGCGGGCGCGCCGAGGCGAAGTCGTTCGCGGTCGCCGACCACGCCTTCTCAGGCAACCGTGAGAAGGCGCTCGAGGAGCTGCGGTGGGCCCTCGACAACGGCACCCCCTCGGTGCTGGTCACCTCCGCCTTCGCGGGCAGTGCCCGCGGCCTGGCTCGCTACAAGGGCGCACCGCGCGGGATGCGCGAGGGCGACCTCGCCCGCGAGGTGGGCGTGCCGCCGTGGAAGCTGAGGACCCTGCGCGACCAGTCCCGCAGCTGGTCCGACCAGGGGCTGGCCGGTGCCATCAGGGCGGTCGCGAAGGCCGACGCCGACGTGAAGGGTGCCTCGAGCGACGCCGCCTACGCCCTCGAGCGTCTGGTGCTCACCGTGGCCTCGTTGCGCGACGCCCGCTGAACCGGTTGCACGTCGTCGTAGCGTGGTCCGATGAGACGCCGTCGACCGCTCGCTGCGGCAGCTGTCGTCCTGACCGCGCTGGCGACGGGTTGCTCCGGTGACGTGAGCGAGCCGGGCGTCCGGGGGCCGGTCTCGCAGGCACCCGCGCCCACCCCGACACCCACCGGGTCGGCGCCGACCACCACCCCGACGCCCTCCGCACCGAGCGACGCTGCCCAGGAAGAGGCGGCGCCGCGAGAGACTGCGCCCGCTCCCGAGGTGTCGGTGCCCGGTCTCGCCGAGCAACGACACCGCGGTGATCGACTCCGTCTCGGCGCGGTGCGCGAGCAGACCGCGACCTACACCTCCTACGACGTCACCTACCGCAGCCGCAGCTCGACCCGGGAGGGCCCGGAGTCCTACACGATCTCCGGGGTGCTCAACGTCCCGACCGGTCGGGGACCGTTCCCCGCCGTGGTGCTGGCGCACGGCTACATCGACCCGGCGGTCTACGTGCGCGGCCAGGGGATGACCCGCGAGCGCGGCTACCTCGCCTCCCGGGGCTACGTCGCGCTGCACGTCGACTACCGCAACCACGCCGAGTCCGACGTCGACCCCGACCACCAGCTGCGCATGCGGCTGGGCTACTCGGCTGACGTGATCAACGCGGTCAAGGCCCTGCGTGCCTCGAGCGACGTGCCGGTCGCCGACGACCGGGTGGCGCTCCTCGGACGCTCGATGGGCGGGGGCGTGGTGCTCAAGGCCCTGGCCGCCGCCCCGGGACTCGTCCGGGCGGCTGCGCCCTGGGCCTCCGTGTCGTCGCTCGAGGCGCAGAACTTCGACCAGTTCCAGCGCGGCGACGCGGAGGACGACGAGCGCACCGCGGCGCTGGCCCGACGCTGGGGCCTCCCGGAGGAGGCCCCGGCGTTCTGGCGTCGCAACTCCTCGCGTCCTTTCTTCGACCGCATCACCGAGCCGGTCCTGATGGTGCACGGTCGCTTCGACGACACCTGTCCGCCGGCCTGGGCCCGGGCGACCCAACGGGCCCTGGTCGACGCGGGCGTCGACTCGGAGCTCGTGCTCTACGACGACGGCCACGCCTTCGGCCCGGCGTTCGGCGCCGCCATGGATCGCACGATCGCGTTCTTCCGCGACCAGGGCGTCTGACTCGACCGGCTCTCGAAAAACACGAAAGGCGCCGACCTCCCCGAAGGAGGACGACGCCCGGTCGTGCGAGGGACTACCTCAGAGCGAGGCAGCCGTCTTCGAGATCGCCGACTTGCGGTTGGCGGCCTGGTTCTTGTGGATGACGCCCTTCGAGGCAGCCTTGTCGAGCATCTTGTTGGCCTCGCGGCCGAGCACGATGGCCTCGTCCTTGTTGCCGGCAGCAGCAGCGGTGCGGAACTTGGTGACCGCGGTCTTCACGGCGCTCTTCACGGCCTTGTTGCGCTCGTGGCGCTTCTCGTTCTGCTTGTTGCGCTTGATCTGGCTCTTGATGTTCGCCACGGGGTGGTTCGCCTCACTGCTGGATGGTCTGCTGGTCGGTCGTGCAAGTTCTTGGTGCGGTCGGCGCAGTGCAGGACACACAGGGGGCCGGACACGCGACGCGCAAATCTAGCAGCGGGCCAGGTCAGGGCCCAAATCCGACCCGAGTCCGACCCCGGATCTCGGTTCGCACCGCCGGGTCATGGGGTGTCGGACCAGCCGCGGCGTTCGCACAGCCACTCCCAGCACGCCTCACCCTGCCACAGCTGGTGGTCGCGCAGGTAGGGCGAGGAGGACGGCACCGGCTGGTCGGAGTGGGTGAGGAAGTAGCCGGTGAGCAGCGCCAGCACGATGTCGACCGCCTCCGGCGCCACGCCGGCGAACGTCGGGTGGGTGGCGAGCACCTCCTCGACGTCCAGCCCGTCGCCACGAGGCCCGACGAGCAGGATGAGCGAGTCCAGCCACGCCGCCCCGCGCAGGGGCCAGTTCCAGTCGCACAGCAGCACCCGGCCGTCGTCGGTCAGGAGCAGGTTGTCGTCGCGGACGTCGCCGTGGACGACGGTGTCACCGCCGACCACCTCGGCGTACCGAGCGGCCAGCGCGGCGGCCTCCACGCCGTTCGGCAGTGCGAAGGTCGCCAGGGTGTGGGTCCACTTGTCGGGCCAGTCGGCGAACTCGACCTCGGCGTCGTCGAGCGCGAGCCCGGCGGGAGGGGGCGTCAGGCCGGCGGCCGTCTCGGCGAGCGCGTCGAGGCAGCGGCCGAGGTCGTCATGGGTCCAGGGGCGGTGGGGCGCCCGGGCGGGCACGTGCTCGAAGCCCAGGACGACCCAGCCGTCGGCGTCGTGCGTCCACAGCAGCCGGGTGGCCGCGGCGTCCGCTGGGAGGGCGCGGACCTTGCCGGCCTCCTCCCGGTAGGCCTCCGCGAAGACCCGCTGGGCCTTGAGCGAGGCTGCCTTCACGAAGTGCTGGGTGCCGTCCTCGCAGCGCAGGACGGAGGCGAAGCCGGGGGTGAAGCCCGAGCGCTGCGAGACCGCCTCGACCACGGGGGAGCCACACCGTGCGGCGATCAGGTCGCGCAGCGCCGGAGGCAGGTGGGCCCACTCCAGGCGCCGTGCGGTGCGACCGGCGGGGGCGGGCGGAAGGGTCGGGGGAGTCACGAGCACATGGTGGACGATGTGCGGTCGGCCTGCCCTCCCGGGTCGGGTCACTGGTAGAACCTAGTAATGCTGCGCTTCTACGCCCTCGGGTCCTTCCTGCTGCTGGGCCTCATCGCCACCCTGGCGGTGACCATCGGCGGACCCGGGCTGTTCCTCCTGCTCGCGGTGGCGATCCTGGTGATGGCGGTCGGGACCTACGACCTGGTGCAGACCGAGCACGCGATCCTGCGCAACTACCCGGTGATAGGGCACATGCGCTTCCTGATGGAGGGCATCCGCCCCGAGCTCCAGCAGTACTTCATCGAGCGCAACTTCGACGGTCGGCCCTTCGACCGCAACACGAGGTCCTCGATCTACCAGCGCGCCAAGGGGGTCAGCGAGGCGCACCCTTTCGGTACCGAGCTGGACCTGAACGAGGTCGGCGCTGAGTACCTGGTGCACTCCGTCGCTCCCCGCGCGACCATGGAGACCGCGCCCCGCGTCCGGATCGGGGGCCCCGGTTGCACCCAGCCCTACGACATGGCGTTGCTCAACGTCAGCGCGATGAGCTACGGGAGCCTCTCGGCCAACGCGATCGAGGCGCTCAACAAGGGCGCTGCTGCCGGCGACTTCGCCCATGACACCGGGGAGGGCGCGATCAGCCCGCACCACCGGCACGGGGGCGACCTGATCTGGGAGATCGGCTCCGGCTACTTCGGCTGCCGCACCGGGGACGGCGGGTTCGACGAGCAACAGTTCGCCGAGAAGGCCGCCGACCCCCAGGTCAAGATGGTTCACCTCAAGCTGAGCCAAGGCGCCAAGCCCGGCATCGGCGGCGTGCTGCCGGGGGCGAAGGTAACCCAGGAGATCGCCGAGACGCGCGGGGTCGAGGTCGGCAAGAGCGTCATCTCGCCGGCCTACCACCAGGTGTTCTCGACTCCACGTGAGTTGGTGCTCTTCATAGGACGCATGCGTGAGCTCGCCGGCGGCAAGCCCACCGGGTTCAAGCTCTGCGTCGGCTCGCGCGTCGACGTGCTGGCGATCTGCAAGGCGATGCTGGAGGAGCAGGTGTTCCCCGACGTGATCACCGTCGACGGGGCCGAGGGGGGTACCGGCGCGGCGCCGGTTGAGTACTCCGACCACGTCGGGATGCCGCTGACCGAGGGGCTGATCACCGTGCATCAGGCGCTGGTCGGCACCGGGCTCCGCGAGCACGTCAAGATCGCCGCGGCCGGAAAGATCTCCACGGGCATCGACATCGTCAAGCGCATGATCCAGGGCGCCGACTACACGAACTCGGGTCGCGCGATGATGATGGCCGTGGGCTGCATCCAGGCCCAGACCTGCCACACCAACACCTGCCCGACCGGGGTCGCGACCTTGGACCCCAAGCGCATGCGCGCGCTGGTCGTGAGCGAGAAGGCCGAGCGCGTCACGTCCTACCAACGCGAGACGCTCCAGCAGGCGCTCCAGGTCGTGGCGTCGATGGGTCTGACCTCGTTCGGGGAGCTGCGCCCCCACATGCTGCGACGCCGGATCACCCACGGCGAGATCGCGTCGTACGCCGAGCTGGTCGAGAAGATGGAGCCAGGTCAGCTCCTCGACGCACCCCCCGACACCTGGGCCGACGACTGGCGCCGGGCCGACCCGGACCGCTTCGTGGCCTGAGGGCCCACCCGTCTTTTACGGACCCCGCCCCGGGCATGGGACCATGGCCTCAGCGTCCTGCCCTGTCGTTCGACCCGGAAAGACCCACGTGCCTGCATCTGCGCCGAAGCCCGGCTACACCGATCCCGCGATCATCCGGAACTTCTGCATCATCGCCCACATCGACCACGGCAAGTCGACCCTGGCCGACCGGATGCTGCAGCTCACCGGGGTGGTCGACGAGCGTGCTGCCCGCGCGCAGTACCTCGACCGGATGGACATCGAGCGGGAGCGCGGCATCACCATCAAGAGCCAGGCCGTGCGGATGCCCTGGACCGTGCCCGACGGCAACGAGCCGGGCGCCGAGGCCGGCACCTACGTGCTCAACATGATCGACACGCCGGGCCACGTCGACTTCACCTACGAGGTGTCCCGCTCGCTCGAGGCGTGCGAGGCCGCCGTCCTGCTCGTCGACGCCGCGCAGGGCATCGAGGCCCAGACGCTGGCCAACCTCTACCTCGCCATGGGCGCCGACCTGCACATCATCCCGGTGCTCAACAAGATCGACCTGCCCAGCGCCAATCCCGACAAGTACGCCGCCGAGCTCGCCGGGCTCGTGGGCTGCGAGCCCGAGGACGTGCTGCGGGTGAGCGCCAAGACCGGCTTCGGCGTCGAGGACCTGCTCCACCACATCGTCAAGGAGACGCCCGCGCCCGTCGGCGAGGCCGACCAGCCCGCGCGCGCGCTGATCTTCGACTCCGTCTACGACACCTACCGCGGCGTGATCACCTACGTCCGGGTCATCGACGGCAAGCTCAACCACCGCGACCGCATCAGGATGATGTCGACCGGCGCCACCCACGAGATGCTCGAGGTCGGCGTCATCAGCCCCGAGCAGGTCAAGGCGGGCGAGCTCGGGGTCGGCGAGGTCGGCTACCTCATCACCGGCGTGAAGGACGTGCGCCAGTCGCGCGTCGGCGACACCGTCACCACCCAGCACCACGGGGCCACCGAGATGCTCGGCGGCTACAAGCACCCCAACCCAATGGTCTACGCCGGCCTGTACCCGATCGACGGCGACCAGTTCGGCGACCTGCGCGAGGCGCTGGAGAAGCTGCAGCTCAACGACGCGGCGCTCACCTACGAGCCCGAGACCTCCGGCGCACTGGGCTTCGGCTTCCGCATTGGCTTCCTCGGCCTGCTCCACATGGAGATCACCCGCGACCGGCTCGAGCGGGAGTTCAACCTCGACCTCATCTCGACCGCCCCCAACGTCGTCTACGAGGTGACGATGGAAGACGGCTCCGAGCTCGAGGTCACCAACCCCAGCGAGTTCCCCGAGGGCAAGATCGCCGAGGTCCGCGAGCCGGTCGTGAAGGCGACGATCCTCAGCCCCAGCGACCACATCGGCACGATCATGGAGCTGTGCCAGACCAAGCGCGGCACGCTCCAGGGCATGGACTACCTCTCCGAGGACCGCGTCGAGATGCGCTACGTGCTCCCGATGGGCGAGATCGTCTTCGACTTCTTCGACCAGCTCAAGTCGCGCACCAAGGGCTACGCCTCGCTCGACTACGCCCGCTCCGGCGAGCAGGCGGCCGACCTCGTGAAGGTCGACATCCTCCTCCAGGGCGAGCCGGTCGACGCGTTCTCCGCGATCGTGCACAAGGACGCCGCCTACGCCTACGGCGTGATGATGGCCGGCAAGCTCAAGGAGCTCATCCCGCGCCAGCAGTTCGAGGTGCCGATCCAGGCCGCCATCGGCGCGCGCGTGATCGCCCGCGAGAACATCCGCGCTATCCGCAAGGACGTCCTGGCCAAGTGCTACGGCGGCGACATCTCGCGCAAGCGCAAGCTGCTCGAGAAGCAGAAGGAGGGCAAGAAGCGGATGAAGATGGTCGGCCGCGTCGAGGTCCCCCAGGAGGCGTTCGTCGCCGCGCTCGCCACCAGCGGCCCGGCGGGCGACAAGCCCAAGAAGTAGCCGACGCTCCCGTGCTCCCACCCGACTGGCTCGAGCACCAGGAACCCACCGGCCGCTGGCAGGCCTGGCTCGACCTCCTGCCCCACCTGCAGCGCGAGCTCGTCGGGGAGTGGCGGCTGCGCGTCGACGCGCAGCCGTGGAACGGCTACGCCTCGCTCGTCTGGCCCGTCACCACCGACGACGGCACCGCAGCCGCGCTCAAGATCGGCTTCCCGCACACCGAGTCGCAGCACGAGCACCTCGCGCTCCAGCACTGGCACGGGCGCGGAGCGGTCCGGCTCCTGCGCGCCGACCCGGGTCGCGGAGCGCTGCTGCTCGAGCGGCTGGACCCCACCGACCTCACCGAGGTCTGGGACCTCGAGGCCTGCGAGGTCGTCGGTGGTCTCTACTCCTCGCTCCACGTGCCCGCACCGCCGCAGCTGCGCACGCTCACGTCGTACGTCGCCGGCTGGACCGATCGGCTCGCCGCTCTGCCCCGCACCGCACCGTTGCCGCGTCGGTTGGTCGAGCAGGCGGTCGCCCTGGGGCGCTCGTTCGGGTCCGACCCGGCCACCGACGGCGTGATGGTGCACGGCGACCTGCACTACGAGAACGTCCTGCGCTCCACGCGTGATGACGGTCCGTCGTGGCTGGTGATCGACCCGAAGCCGGTGAGCGGCGACCCCCACTACGAGGTCGCCCCCCTGCTCTGGAACCGCTGGGACGAGCTGGCCGGCGACGTGCGCGGGGGAGTGCGACGTCGCTTCCACGCCACCGTCGACGCCGCCGACCTCGACGAGGACCGCGCGCGCGACTGGGTCGTCGTACGGATGATGCTCAACGCGCTCTTCGAGATCGAGGAGCACCCACCGTCCGGCGCCACCTCTCCGCGCGGCGACTACCTGACCATGTGCCTCACGCTCGCCAAGGCCGTCCAGGACTGAGACCGCCGTCGCCGAGTCGGGGCGCACAGACGCCGGCTCGGCGGACGGGTGGGGTGCGGGTGAGAGGACCTCGACCTGTGGGCCGAGCGGCTGGGCTCCGAGATCGAGGACGGGCAGTTCTCCGAGAACCTCACGACCGAGCGTTCCGGGCGGTGTTCGGGCCCTGAGGCGGCCGGGGGAAGGCCACGTCCCGGCCCAGCACATGGGTCGAATCGCCGACCAGGTGGGGGATACCTACCCACGGGTACCAGCAGTGATCTAGGTTACTCCGCAGCACCAGAATCCGATCCGAGCCAGGAGCACCATGCCCGTCAATCACGACACCTCCTTCGTCGATCACCTCCCGAAGAACATCGCGGTGCTCTTCCTCGACCGCGTCGAGACCTCGGCGGACGCCGAGGCGTTCCGCTTCCCGCGAGGGGAGTCGTGGGAGTCCGTCACCTGGCGGCAGGCCGGAGACCTCGTCACCCGCCTCGCTGCCGGACTGCTCTCGCTCGGTCTGCAGACCGAGCAGCGCGTCGGCATCGCCTCGAGCACGCGCTACGAGTGGGTCGTCGCCGACCTCGCCGTGATGTGCGCCGGCGGCGCCACCACGACGGTCTACCCGAGCACCAACGCCGACGACACCGCCTACATCCTCAGCGACTCCGACTGCCGCTTCGTCTTCGCCGAGGACGACGAGCAGCTCGCCAAGCTCAAGGAGCGCGAGAGCGAGCTCGGCTCGCTCGGCACGATCATCACCTTCGACGGCACCGTCGACGGCGACCGCGTCATCAACCTCGACCGTCTGGCCGAGCTCGGTGACGCCTACCTCGCCGAGCACCCGGGCGTCATCCGCGAGGTCGCGGACGCCATCGAGCCCGACCAGCTCTCGACGCTGATCTACACCTCGGGCACCACGGGGCGCCCCAAGGGCGTGCGCACGCTGCACAAGGCGTGGGTCTACGAGGGTGCGGCCATCAAGGCCCAGGACATCCTCGACGAGAGCGACCTGCAGTTCCTGTGGCTGCCGATGGCCCACTCGTTCGGCAAGGTGCTCCTGTCGACCCAGCTCGCCTGCGGCTTCGCGACCGCGATCGACGGCCGCGTCGAGAAGATCGTCGAGAACCTCGGCATCGTCAAGCCCACCTTCATGGGCGCCGCGCCCCGGATCTTCGAGAAGGCGCACGCGCGCATCGTGATGATGCAGGCCGGCGAGGGCGGGCTGAAGGAGAAGATCTTCAAGCAGGCGTTCAAGGTCGGCCTGGCGGTCGACGAGCGCAAGCTCGCCGGCAAGTCCGTGCCGCTGCCGCTCAAGCTGCAGCACGCGCTGTTCGACAAGCTGGTCTTCTCCAAGGTGCGCGACCGCTTCGGAGGACGGGTCAAGTTCTTCATCTCGGGCTCCGCCGCGCTCAACCCCGAGATCGCCGCCTGGTTCCACGCCGCCGGCGTGCTGATCCTCGAGGGCTACGGCATGACCGAGAACGCCGCCGGTGCCACGGTCAACCACCCGCTGTCCTACAAGATGGGCACGGTCGGCCAGGCGCTGCCGGGCAGCGAGGTCAAGATCGGCGAGGGCGACGAGGTGCTCCTGCGCGGACCGCACATCATGGCCGGCTACCACAACAAGGACGAGGAGACCGCCAAGACGATCACCGAGGACGGCTGGCTCCGCACCGGTGACAAGGGCAGCCTCGACAGCGATGGCTTCCTCACGATCACCGGTCGCATCAAGGACCTGTTCAAGACCTCGGGCGGCAAGTACATCGCCCCGTCGTCGATCGAGGCCAAGTTCAAGGCCGTGTGCCCCTACGCCAGCCAGTTCATGGTCTTCGGCAACGACCGCAACTTCGTCGTCGCCCTGGTCACCCTCGACCCCGACGCCATGGCCGACTGGGCCAAGGAGAACGGCATGGAGGGCGCCTCCTACAGCGAGATCGTCACCTCGGAGAAGGTCAAGGCCATGGTCGGGGAGTACGTCGAGGAGCTCAACGGCCGCCTCAACCGCTGGGAGACCATCAAGAAGTGGGAGATCCTCCCCGAGGACCTCACCATCGAGTCGGGCGAGCTCACGCCGTCCATGAAGGTCAAGCGCAACGTGGTCGAGGCCAACAACACCGACCGAATCGCTGCCTTCTACGGCTGAGCACCACCAGCACGAGGAGCACCACAACCACCAGCCCTCTCGCCGAGTCGGCGCGTACCCGCGCC
>JBFJKO010000077.1:0-9924 GCA_041634935.1 Nocardioides sp. | reverse complement strand
GCTGGGGCGGGGGGGTCGGGGTCGGAGTCGGGGTGGGGGTCTTGACCGGCCCGGGGTTCGCAGTCGGCGCGGAGGGGTTCTTGGGCCCCTGGGGTTGCGACGGCGCCTGGGCAGCGGTGGGGGCCTTGGCCGGCCCCGAGGAGCCCGGGCTCGGGGCACCCTTCGGACCCCGGGGGGTCTTCGCCTGCTGGGCGACCGCGACCACGTCCGGCTCGGGCTCCGGCTCGACCGGCGGGGGCGGGATGTCGAAGACCCCGGTGTGATAGCCGGTGGCGAAGGCCATCACCAGGTCGACGTAGTAGTCGGAGTGGTTGTAGGTGAACACCGCCCGGCGCATCGCGGCGTCGTCGGTGAGGGATCCACCCGAGCACAGGTAGCCCGCGGCGGCGAGCGCGGCGTCGTCCAGGTCGTTGGGGTCCGCGACCCCGTCGCCGTCACCGTCGACGCCTGACATCGCCCAGGTCGAGGGGATGAACTGCATCGGACCGACGGCGCGGTCCCACACCTTGTCGCCGTCGAGGCGGCCGTTGTCGGTGTCGCGGATCGCGGCGACCGGGCCGACGCCGTTCAGGGCGATGCCGATGATCAGCGGTCGCGACACCCCGTCCACGCCGAGCTCGGAGCCGGCGTAGCGGCCGTGGTCGGACTCGACGCGGCCGATGCCCGCGAGCAGGCCCCAGGGCAGGTCGCACCCGGGGTGCGTCCGCTCGATCCGTCGTACGGCGTCGTCGTAGGCGCGACGCGCCGCCACCGGGAGGTCGAAGCCGCCCTCGGCGCTGATCCGGAAGAGCTCGGTGCCCGTCGCGGTGACCCGCTGGCTCCGGTCACGCGTCGAGGCGCCGTCGCCCGCGTCGTGGGTCGCCGCGACCCACGCGGCGAGCTCACCGGGGGCCAGCGATGCCAGCACCGGGATCGGAGGATGCGGCGGCGAGGCCACGATCACCCGGCTCCCGCCGTCCCCGTCGGACCCCGAGGCGGCACTCCAGGCGGCGGAGCCGCTCACGACCAGCGCACCCACCAGGGCGGCCGAACCGATGACCTTCGTACGGCGTCGAGCGCCGATGGCAGACCTGCTCACGTGTGTGCTCGTCCTCTACTGGGTCACTCGGTAGGCGTCGAAGACGCCCGGCACCGAGCGGACGGCCCTCAGGACGGTGTCGAGGTGCTTGGCCTCGGCCATCTCGAAGGTGAAGCGGGTCTTGGCGACGCGGTCCCGGCTCGTGGAGAGGTTGGCGCTGAGGATGTTCACGTGGGCGTCCGAGAGCACCATCGTGATGTCCGAGAGCAGCCGGTTGCGGTCGAGCGCCTCGACCTGGATGTTGACCAGGAACGTCGAGGAGCCGCTCGGGGCCCACTCGACCTCGAACACCTTCTCCGGCTGGAGCTGGAGGTTGGCGGCGTTGACGCAGTCGGTGCGGTGCACCGAGACTCCCCCACCCTTGGTCACGAAGCCGAGGATCTCGTCGGGCGGCACCGGCGTGCAGCACTTGGCGAGCTTGACCCACACGTCGGGGGCGTTCTTGACGATGACGCCCGAATCACCACCGCCGCTGCTGAGCCCCGTGCGCTGGCGGCGTCGTCCGGTGATCGTGACGGCCTCTGCGAGGTCCTCCTGCACCCCGGCCTCGCCGCCGAGCAGCTCGATGACCTTGCGGACGACGGTCTGGGCGCCGAGGTTGCCCTCGCCGACGGCGGCGTAGAGACCGGTGACGTCGGGGAGGTTGAGGTGGGAGGCCACCAGGCTGAGCGACTCGTGGGTGAGCAGCCGCTTGATCGGCAGGCCCTCCTTGCGCATCAGCTTGGCGATCTGGTCCTTGCCGCGCTCGATGGCCTCCTCGCGGCGCTCCTTGGTGAACCACTGCCGGATCTTGGCCTTGGCCCGCGGCGACTTCACGAAGCCCAGCCAGTCGTGCGACGGCGCGGCGTTGGGCGACTTGGAGGTGAACACCTCGACGACGTCGCCGTTGTCGAGCGTCGACTCGAGCGGCACCAGCCGGCCGTTGACCCGGGCCCCGATCGTGTGGTGCCCGACCTCGGTGTGCACGGCGTAGGCGAAGTCGACGGGGGTGGAGCCCGACGGCAGTGCGATCACGTCGCCACGCGGGGTGAAGACGTAGGTCTCGGAGCGGTTGATCTCGAAGCGCAGCGACTCCAGGAACTCGCCCGGGTCCTCGATCTCGCTCTGCCAGTCGAGCAGCTGACGCACCCAGGACATGTCACCGGAGCCGCCGAGCTTGGAGTCGGCACGCTTCTCGGTGTCACGTCCCTCGCGCCCGTCCTCCTTGTACTTCCAGTGCGCCGCGACGCCGTACTCGGCGCGACGGTGCATGCCGAAGGTACGGATCTGCATCTCCACCGGCTTGCCCTGCGGCCCGATTACCGTCGTGTGCAGCGACTGGTACATGTTGAACTTCGGCATCGCGACGTAGTCCTTGAACCGCCCCAGCACGGGGTTCCAGCGCGAGTGCAGGACACCGAGGACCGAGTAGCACTCACGGTCCTCGTCGACGAGGATCCGGATGCCGACCAGGTCGTAGATGTCGGAGAACTCCCGGCCCCCCACGATCATCTTCTGGTAGATCGAGTAGTAGTGCTTGGGGCGGCCGGTGACCGTGGCCTTGACCTTCGCCTCGCGCAGGTCGTTCTCGACCTGGCGGATCACCTCGGCGAGGAACTGGTCGCGCGACGGCGCGCGCTCGGCGACCATCCGCACGATCTCGTCGTAGATCTTGGGGTGCAGGGTCGCGAAGGCGAGGTCCTCCAGCTCCCACTTGATCGTGTTCATGCCGAGCCGGTGGGCGAGCGGTGCGTAGATGTCCAGCGTCTCGCGTGCCGTGCGCTCCTGGCTCTTCAGCGGCACGTAGCGCAGGGTGCGCATGTTGTGGAGCCGGTCGGCGAGCTTGATGACGAGCACGCGGATGTCGCGTGACATCGCCACGATCATCTTGCGGATCGTCTCGGCCTGCGCCGAGTCGCCGTACTGGACCTTGTCGAGCTTGGTCACACCGTCGACGAGGTGGGCGACCTCGTCGCCGAACTCCTCACGGCACTGCTCGAGGGTGTACGGCGTGTCCTCGACCGTGTCGTGGAGCAGGGCCGCCACGAGGGTCGGCTCGGTCATCCCGATGCCCGCGAGGATCGTGGTGACCGCGAGCGGGTGGGTGATGTAGGGGTCGCCGCTCTTGCGCATCTGCGAGCCGTGCATCTCCTCGGCCTTGAGGTAGGCCCGCTCGAGGAGCGCCAGGTCGGCCTTGGGGTGGTTGGCCCGCACGGCGCGGAAGAGCGGCTCGAGGACCGGGTTGCCCACCGGGCCGCGCGTGCCCATCCGGGCGAGGCGTGCACGCATGCCGCGACCGGCCGCGCCGGCGCCGTCGACGCCCGCGTTCGGGTGGGGGGACGCCTGCCCCGTCGGGGCCGCCGACGTCGGCGAGGGCGCCCGGGACGACGTCTGGTCGGACGTGCGTTCCTCGGTCATCTGGACAGTCTAGGGACGAAGCCCAGCGGCCTCAGACGATCACGACAGACGAGACCGGAACGTCACCGACGGCCGCCCGGCCCGCCAGGAAGGAGAGCTCCATGAGCACCGCGAACGCAGTCGCCGTGGCGCCGCAGGCGGCCACCAGGTCGCGCGTCGCCGCGGCGGTGCCGCCGGTGGCGAGGACGTCGTCGACGAGCAGGACCCGCTCCCCCGGCGCCAGCGCGTCACGCTGCACCTCGAGGGTGGCCTCGCCGTACTCGAGGGCGTAGGAGACCGCGTGCGTCTCGCGGGGCAGCTTGCCCGCCTTGCGCACGGGCACGAAGCCCACGCCGAGGGCCAGCGCCACGGGGGCGCCGAGGATGAACCCTCGCGCCTCCATGCCGACGACCTTGTCGACGACGACCTGCCCGTGCTCGTCGCGGCCCGACGCCGCCAGGGCCTCGATCACCGCGGTCAGCCCCTCGTGGTCGGCCAGCAGCGGCATGATGTCCTTGAAGACCACGCCCGGCTCGGGGTAGTCCGGGACGTCGACCACGAGGCGATGGAGCGCCGCCGCAGCGGTGCTCTGTCCGACGAGTGACACCTCGGCGCTACTTCTTGCGCTTCGACTTGGTCTGGCGCGTGGGCTGCACACGTCCCGACGAGTTGGTGTCGTTGAGCGGTCCCCGCGCGGGCGGCACGACACGTCCGCTGCCCATGGCCTCGTTGCGCGTCGAGGAGGCCGGGGGCCTCGGCGCCACGGGCCGGGCGTCGCGGGGCTCCTCGTCGAGGTCGTCCTCGTCGACGTCGGCCAGGTCGCCGTCCTCCGGGTCTGCGACCGGCATGTCCTCGACGAAGGCCGGGACGGTGGCGTACGGGTCGGCGGCGGCGCGCGCACGGGCCTTGGCGCGCTTCTCGGCGAGCTTGACGTCGTCCTCGTTGGACTTCAGGTGCACCAGGATGCGCGGCGCGAGGAAGACCGAGGAGTAGACGCCCACACCCATGCCGACGAACTGCACCAGGGCGAGGTCCTGCAGCGAGCTCGAGCCCAGCTGGATCGCGCTGACGTAGAGGATCGCCCCGATCGGGATGAGCGCCACCAACGAGGTGTTGACCGAGCGCACCAGCGTCTGGTTGACCGCGAGGTTGGCGGCCTCGGCGTAGGTCGAGCGCCGCGAGCGGAGGTTGAGGGTGTTCTCCCGCACCTTGTCGAAGACGACCACCGTGTCGTAGAGCGAGAAGGCGAGGATCGCGAGGAAGCCCGTGACGGCCGCTGGCGTGACCGCAAAGCCGGAGAGCGCGTAGATGCCGGCGGTCAGGACGATGTCGTGGAAGAGGGCGGCGAGCGCGGCCACCGACATCTTCCACTCCCGCGAGTAGGCCCAGATGAAGAGGACGACGAAGAACAGGAACGCCACGACACCGATGACGGCGCGCTGCGCCAGCTCGGCACCGAGGCTCGCCCCGATGTCGGTCACGCTGATGTCGGTGCTCGCGGCGTCCGGTGCGACACCTCGGTCCTCGGCGATGATCTCGATGAGGGCGTCGGTATCGGCCTGGCCGAGCTCCTGCACCTGCACGATGAGGCGGCTGGTGCCCTCGGTCGTGACGACCGGCTCGCCGGTCTCGAAGCCGGCGGCGGCGACCGTCTCGCGCAGCGCCTCGGCGTTGCTCTGGGTCACCTCGTCGGCGGGCAGGTTGACGGCGAACTGCGTGCCGCCGGTGAACTCGATGCCGTAGTTGAGGCCCTTCCCGACGAGGAGCCCGCCGGCACCGAGCACGAGGATCGCCGAGATGACGTAGAACAGGAGCCGGCGGCCGATGAAGTCGTAGGAACGGCGACCCGAGTAGAGGTCGTTTCCGAGCCGTGAGAACTTGCCCATCAGGCCTTACCTCCCGCGGGAACGGCGTCCCTCTGGTCGATGCCGAGCGTGGCGGTGCTCAGCCCCGAGAAACGGTGTCCCTTGTTGAAGAACCGGTAGTGCGCCAGGTAGGACACCATCGGCTTGGTGAAGTAGAAGAAGACGACGAGGTCGATCAGCGTGGTGAGGCCCAGCGCGAACGCGAAGCCCTTCACGACCCCGGACGCGAACAGGTAGAGCACCAGCGCCGCGATCAGCGACACCGCGTCGGCGGCCAGGCAGGTGTTGCGCGCCCGGACCCACGCCGACTCCACCGCGACCCGCATCGACTTGCCGTCTCGCATCTCGTCGCGGATTCGCTCGAACAGGATGATGAAGGAGTCGGCGGTGATGCCGACGGCGATGATCAGGCCGGCCACACCGGGAAGCGTGAGCGTGAAGCCGGCGGTCTCGCTGAGCAGGAGCACCATGGAGTAGGTGACCGCACCGGCGACACCGAGCGAGGCGACCACGACGAGGCCGAGCCCGCGGTAGTAGAAGAGGCAGTAGAGCATCACGAGCGCGAGGCCGAGCGCGCCGGCCGTGAGACCTGCGCGGAGCTGGTCACCGGCGAGCGAGGGCCCGATGGTGTCGATGCTCGGGTCCTGGAAGGAGATCGGCAGCGCGCCGAACTTGAGGCTGGTGGACAGGCTCTCGGCCTGGGCCTCGGAGAAGTTGCCGCTGATCTGGGCCGAGCCGTCGGGGATGCGCGACTGGAAGGTCGGGGCCGAGATGACCTGGCCGTCGAGGACGATCGCGAACTGCTCCTGGTCGGTGACCAGACCGCCGTTGGGGTTGGACGCCGCGGCGAAGACCTCGCGGCCCTCGCCACCGATGTCGAGGGTGACCGCGTAGCCGACCTGGCCCTGCGGGATGCCGTAGCCGGCGTCGTCGAGGTCGGTGCCCTGGATGATCGCCTTGGAGAGCAGGTACTTGATCGACGGCTGACCCGGGTTGGTGTCGGAGGTGCCCTCCTCGGGCGGCGAGCACGCCACCAGGGGCTTCAGCGGGTCGTCCGGGAGGTTGGCGGGCTCGCCGGTCGTGGCGTCGAGCAGGTTGCCCTGCTCGTCGCAGACGTAGGAGTTGAAGAGGTCGACGTCCTCCTGCGTGTAGCCGCCGCGGATGAAGGCGATGCCCTCGTCGAGCGGGGCGACCGCGCTGTTGTCGAAGTCCTCGGGGTCCGTCGGCTCCTCGGCCGGCTCCTCGCTCGACTCCTCCGACGGGGTGTCGGTCGGCTCCTGCGTCGACTCGTCCGCGCGCTCCTCGGACGGCGTGTCCGTGCCGCCGGAGGCGAAGCCGGGCGCCACGCGGGGGTTGGCCTCGTTGTCCCCACCGTTGCCGTCGCCGTTGCCGTTGCCGTTGCCGTCGGAGCCGCCGGCGGACGGGGTGTCGTCCGGGATCTCGATCTCGGGCGTGACCTGGTTGGGGTCGGTGATGCCGCCGCCGCCCTGGACGATGCAGGGGTTGAAGTCCGAGCACGCCACGAGCCGGAAGCGCAGCTGCGCCTGCCGCTTGACGGTGTCGATCAGGTCGCGGCGCTGGTCACCGGGGATCTCGACGGAGATGATCCCGCCGCCCTGGGTGGTCACCGCGGCCTCGGCGACGCCGGAGCCGTTGACGCGGTTGTCGATGATGTTGCGGGCCTCGTCGAGGTTCTCCTGGCTGGGGTTGCCCTTGGCCTGGAGCGTGATCCGGGTGCCGCCCTCGAGGTCGAGGCCGAGCCGCGGCGTCCACGTCCCGGTCAGCGCGACGAGCCCGAAGGAGATCGCCACCCCCAGGAAGAAGATGACCAGGGTGCGTCCCGGCCGCTGCTGCTTCTTGGCCATGTCAGCTCTCCTCTACGTCCGGGCGCGCAGGCGCCTCGGCGTCGTCGCTCAGGGCCGCCGGCTCGGCAGGGGGGACGACGCGGCCCGTGGCGCCGCGCACCACCGAGACCGTCGTGCCGGGGGCGATCTCGAGCTCGATCTCGTCGTCGCTCAGCCCGCGGATCGTGCCGAAGATGCCCGACGTCAGCATGATGCGGTCGCCGATGTTCAGGGCCTCCTGCATCGCGATCTGCTGCTTCTGCCGGCGGACGTTCGGCCGGATGAGCAGCAGCCAGAACACAGCGGCGATGGCAGCGAAGAACAACAGCTGGGCAAGCCAGTCCACGAAAAAGACCTCTCAACATCGAGTAGGGAGCACGTGCGGTGTCGGGGCAGCACGGGACTCCGGACCGGCCGGGATCCCGACCGACGGGCCAGTGTAGTCATGCGACCGGTCCCCCTCGGCAATCCCCGTCCAATCCCCGTCCAGTCGCCGTCCAAACCCCCTCCGGAGCCTGTGCGATCCCTGTGCGGTGGCCCTCGCACGGCGCGTGCGGGGGTGATCACCAGTGACAACTACGGAGCGTCGAACAGAGTTCCCTCGGGCGCGGAGTCGCTGGGCGGGGTCAGACCGAGGTGGGACCACGCGGCGGGGGTGGCAATGCGGCCGCGCGGGGTCCGCGCCAGGAAGCCCAGGCGCACGAGGAACGGCTCGGCGACCTCCTCGACGGTCTCGCGCTCCTCGCCGACCGCGACCGCGAGGGTCGAGACCCCCACCGGTCCCCCGCCGAAGCGGCGGCACAGGACGTCGATGACGCCGCGGTCGAGCCGGTCGAGGCCGAGCCGGTCGACCTCGTAGAGGTCGAGCGTGGAGTGGGCGACGTCGAGGGTCACCACGCCGTCCGCGCGCACCTGGGCGTAGTCGCGCACCCGGCGCAGCAGCCGGTTGGCGATGCGGGGCGTGCCGCGCGAGCGCGAGGCGATCTCGGCAGCACCGTCGCCGGTCAGCTCGACACCGAGCAGCCCGGCGGAGCGGTGGACGATGAGGTCGAGCTCGGCGGGGTCGTAGAACTCGAGGTGGCCGGTGAACCCGAACCGGTCGCGCAGCGGCCCGGGGAGCAGCCCGGCGCGGGTGGTGGCACCGACCAGCGTGAAGGGCGGGATCTCGAGCGGGATGGCGGTGGCGCCGGGGCCCTTGCCGATGACGACGTCGACCCGGAAGTCCTCCATCGCGAGGTAGAGCATCTCCTCGGCGGGTCGCGACATCCGGTGGATCTCGTCGATGAACAGCACGTCGCCCTCGTTGAGCCCTGACAGGATCGCGGCCAGGTCGCCGGCGTGGGTGATGGCCGGTCCGCTCGTGAGCCGCAGCGGGGCCGACATCTCGGCGGCGATGCTCATCGCGAGGGTGGTCTTGCCCAGCCCGGGCGGGCCCGAGAGCAGGACGTGGTCGGGCGCGCGGCCGCGCCGGCGGGCCGCCTCGAGCACGAGCCCGAGCTGCTCGCGCACGCGCACCTGGCCGACGACCTCGTCGAGGGTGCGGGGGCGCAGGGCTGCCTCGATCGCACGCTCGTCGCCGTCGGCCTCGGCGGTGGTCAGCGAGCTGAGGTGCTCCTGCTCGGCGCGCGCGAGTGGGTCGAGGGGGTCGAGCTCGTCGTCGAGATCGAGGTCGTCGTGGGGCTCGCGCACGGCTCAGGCCTTCGACAGCGTGGCGAGGGCGGCGCGCAGCAGCGTGCCGACGTCCGGCGCGCTGCCCGCCTGCGGGGCAACCGCGTCGACGGCCTTCTCGGCCTCCCGGGTCGACCACCCGAGGCCGACCAGGCCCCCGTGCACCTGCTCGCGCCAGGCCCGCTCGGGGGACGCTGCCGGCGCTGCGGTGGCACGACCCCCGGTGGGGGCTCCGATGCGGTCCTTGAGCTCGAGGATGATGCGCTGAGCGCCCTTCTGCCCGATGCCGGGCACCCGGGTGAGCGTCTTGACGTCGTCCCCTGCGATGGCGCGGCGCAGGTCGTCGGGGCTCAGCACGGCGGTGATGGCCTGGGCGACCTTCGGCCCGACCCCCGAGGCGGTCTGGACGAGCTCGAAGATCGCCTTCTCGTCGTCGTCCACGAAACCGAAGAGCGTCAGGGAGTCCTCGCGCACGACCATGCTCGTCGGCAGCGTGGCCGACTGGCCCTGACGCAGCGTGGCGAGGGTGCCGGGCGTGCACATGAGCTCGAGGCCGACTCCCCCGACCTCCAGGACGGCGCTGGACAGGGTCACCTCGGCGACCTGGCCGCGGACGAACGCGATCATCGGACTCTCCTCGTGGGGGTGCGGACGCGGGCGGCACTCGCGGCGGCCTCGAGCCGCGCCTGGGCGCCGCCGCGCCAGATGTGGGTGATGGCCAGCGCCAGCGCGTCGGCGGCGTCGGCGGGCTTGGGCGGGGTGGACAGGCGCAGGATCCGGGTGACCATCGCCCCCACCTGGGCCTTGTCGGCGCGACCGCTGCCGGTCACGGCGGCCTTGACCTCGCTCGGCGTGTGCAGCGCGACGGGGAGCCCCCGGCGCGCGGCGCAGACCAGGGCGATGCCGCTGGCCTGGGCGGTGCCCATCACGGTGCTGACGTCGGAGCGGGCGAAGACCCGCTCCACCGCCACCGCGTCGGGCCGGTGCTCGTCGAGCCAGGCGTCGATGCCCTTCTCGATGGTCACCAGCCGCTGCGCCACCGCGAGGTCGGAGGAGGTGCGGATGACGTTGACGTCGACGAGCGTCAACGGTC
>JBFJKO010000076.1:0-10013 GCA_041634935.1 Nocardioides sp. | reverse complement strand
GGTCGGGAAGATCCGGGGTTGGTTGCGGTTGAGGTCTTCCGGTCGGTGGGTTTGGCTTCCACACTGGTGGGGTGGGTCGCGGTCCGACGCCGAGCATCTCTAGCGCACGGGACCGGTTGTTGGGCTTTGGCCTGGGGCCGGTTCGTGAGCCTGCTATCGAGCATGGTGGTGGAGGGCTTCCGCGGGAACCGTGGATTGTCGCTACAAGCACGCCTTACAGACTTCGTTCTGTTCCTGCCCTCCCCGTGACCCGCGCTGTCATCGGTCCGGTCCTAGGGAGGCTGTGATGGAGGTAGTGCATGCCCGCTGTGCGGGCGTTGATATCGGTAAGAAGTTCGCGAAGGTCTGCGTGCGAGTCCAGAGCTCCAGGGGGCGTAAGACGTCCAATGAGGTCACCGATTGGGGATCGATGACCGCAGAGATACTCGGGCTGCGCGAGTACCTGGTCGAAGAAGGCGTCACGTGTGTGGTGATGGAAGCGACCGGTGAGTACTGGAAGCCGTACTACTACGTGCTCGAGGACGCTGGATTCGAGCTGATCCTTGCCAACGCGCGGCATGTGAAGAACATGCCTGGGCGTAAGTCCGATGTCTCGGACGCGGCATGGTTGGCCGACCTGTGTGCCCACGGTCTGGTCCGCTCCTCGTTCGTACCGCCCGAGCCGATCCGCATGTTGCGGGACCTGACCCGGATGCGTTCGGCGATCGTGAGGGAACGGACCCGTGAGATCAGCCGGCTTGAGAAGGCTTTGGAGGACCCCGGGATCAAGCTCTCGGTCGTCGCGAGCGACCTGACTGGTGTCTCAGCGAACCGGATGCTCAAAGCCCTCGTCGCTGGCGAGCGCGATCCTGAGGTCCTTGCCAACCTTGCCGTGCCCCAGATGAGTGGCAAACACGACCAGCTCGCAGCATCGCTCACAGGACGTTTCAGTGACCACCACGCGTTCGTGATCGGGATGCACCTGCGCCGCATCGGCGAGCACGACACCGCGATCGCTGAAGTCGCGGGGCGGATCGAGGTGATGTTGGAACCCTTTCGCGAACTCCGCGAGTTCCGCGACCTGATCTGCACCATCCCGGGGATCTCGATTACCGTGGCCGACATCGTGCTCGCTGAAACAGGCGGCGACATGAGCGTCTTTCCCACCGCCGGACACCTCGCAGCCTGGGCCGGGCTCGCCCCGGGACAAAATGAGTCCGCGGGTCGACACAAACGTTCCACGACGCGTCCCGGGAACACACATCTCAAGGGTGCGCTCGGTATCGCTGCCCTGTCGGTGTCGCGGACCAAGGGCAACCGCCTCAACGCCCGGTACCGCCGCATAGTCGGCCGCCGCGGAAAGCTCCGCGCTCTCGTCGCGATCGAGCGAACAATGCTCGAGACGATCTGGCACATGGCCACCAACAACGAGCCCTACAACGACCTCGGAGCCGACTACTACGACCGCCGAGACCCCGACCGCGCAAAGAAACAAGCACTTCGCCAGCTCCGCTCGCTGGGCTACGACGTCACCCTCAACAAAGCCAGCTAAATCACCGCCCTGCCCAACCAGAGGGGATCTTCCTTACAGACGCCACGCACCCAACTCACAACCGACCCACGGCCGACCCGCGACCGCTCGGTGTCGGCTGGCAGGCTGGCGCCATGACCGTCATCAAGATCAACGCCATCACCGTCCCGGCCGACTCCGGCGACGAGCTCGCCCACCGCTTCGCCGCCCGCGCCGGCGCGGTCGACGACCAGGAGGGCTTCGAGGGCTTCGAGCTGCTCAAGCCCACCGACGACCGCACCCAGTGGCTGGTGCTCACCCGTTGGCGCGACGAGGACTCCTTCCAGGCGTGGGTGAGCTCGCGCTCCTTCGCCGACGGCCACCGCTCGGCGTCCGAGCGCGCCGGCGGCGAGGCTCCCAAGCCGGTCTCGACGCACAGTGAGATCTGGAGCTACGAGGTCGCCGGCGGCTCGACCCCGAGCTGACGCGAGCCGCGACCAGGGTCCGCTCAGGGTCGCTCCCGATGGTGGGACGCCCCCCGCGGCGCCAGGCTGGAGACATCCAGCAGCACCACCAGTGAAGGACGTGCCTCACCATGAACGACATCCGCCAGACCTTCGCCCGCCAGGGCCTGATCCGCTCGAGCGACCAGAAGATCCTCGGCGGTGTCGCCGCCGGCATCGGACGCCGCATCGGCGTGGGCCCGTGGACGGCGCGCCTGCTCGTCGTCCTCGTCATGATCGCGCTGCCCGGCAGCTCGATCCTGATCTACCCGATCCTGTGGATCCTGATGCCCACCGAGGAGCAGGCGCGGTCCTACGACCTCCCGCAGCGCCCCGATCACCCCGACCTGCGCTGACCTCCTCGCCGACTCGGCATCGGTGGGGGCGGGTGCGGACGAGGCGCGGATCTCGTAGGTTCGTCGGGTGGTCACCTCCGACGACGACCCCGGCACCGGCCCCGGCCCCGGTCCTGCTCCCGAGCAGGGCCTGCGAGCCGCGTCGTACGCCGCCCGCCGCGCCGCCGCGGGCGAGCACCAGGTCGCGCCCAGCGCGCTGAGCCGGGTGCGGGAGGCGCTGAGCGAGCTGTTCAGCCAGGCGGCGTCCGCCCTCGGCGAGGGCACGGCCGTCGAGGTCGACCTCACCACCGGACGCGTCGACCTACCCCCGCCCGACCCGTTCGAGCCCGACACCACCCGGGTCGAGTCGAGCGCCACCCGCACCGCCACCGGGCCCTACGGCACGGTCGTCCTGCACGAGACGCGCACCGCCTACACCTCCGGCGAGGAGCTCCGTACGACGATCGCCCTCACCGGCTCCTCCGAGGCCGGCGAGCGCTTCTGGCTCGGCGCCACGTCGTACGCCGGCGGCCCGGTCACCAGCGTCGACCTGGTCGGAGACCTCCCCGACTTCGCGGCATCCGCGCTGACCGAGGTGCTCGCGCGCCTCGGCACCCCGGCCGGGGACCCGTAGGCCCCGGCGAGCCGACCCTAGCGAGCCGGCGTCGGCTCGGAGTCCGCCCGGTGAGCACCGGGCTCGCGGGTCACGCCCGGCACCGCGTCGTCCGCGGCAGGGCTCCCCTCGCCGGCCTCGGGCCCCTCGCGGAAGCCGTAGCGGTCCCACCAGCGCGCCATCGGGGCGGGCGCCCACCAGTTCCACCGACCGAGCAGCTTCATCGTCGCCGGCACGAGGAGCGCCCGCACGATGG
This sequence comes from Nocardioides sp., assembly GCA_041634935.1. Lineage (GTDB taxonomy): Bacteria > Actinomycetota > Actinomycetes > Propionibacteriales > Nocardioidaceae > Nocardioides. Next base: position 6,817 of record JBFJKO010000076.1, on the reverse strand, counting down.
TCGCGTCGATGAAGAGCGCGACGAGCATCCCGACGCCGAGCATCTTCATGAACACGATGCCGCTGGTGCCGAAGGCGCCGATCACCACGCCGAGCAGGAGCGCGGCGCTGGTGATGATGCGTCCGGTCTTCTGGACGCCCGTCGCGACCGCAATCGTGTTGTCGCCGGTGCGGTCCCACTGCTCGCGCACCCGGGAGAGCAGGAAGACCTCGTAGTCCATCGAGAGCCCGAAGAGCACCGCGACCATCAGGATCGGGTTGGTCGCGTCGAGGAAGCCCTGCGACTCGAAGCCGAGCAGACCCGACAGGTTGCCGTCGTTGAAGATCCACGTCACGACGCCGAAGGCGGCACCGATCGAGAGGAGGTTCATGACGATCGCCTTGATCGGCAGCACCAACGACCCGAACGCCAGGAACAGCAGCACCATCATGATCACGACCACGATCAGCGCCATCCAGGGCAGGTGCGAGCCGACCGAGTCGATGAGGTCGACGGTGTCGGCGCTGAGCCCACCGACGAGCACCTCGCCCGAGCCGGGCGAGATCTCGCGCAGTGTCTCGACGAGGTCCTGCGAGTAGGTGCTCTGGCTGTTGCCCTCCCAGGCGGCGCGCAGCAGGGTGACGTCACCCTCGGCGGCGACGTCGGCGACGCCGATCACCCCGTCGACCTCGAGGACGGCGTCGCGGTAGGTCGCGACGTCGCTCGCCGAGGTGCCCGACAGGAGCAGGTTGGCGGTGGACTGCTCCGCGCCGAACTCGGAGTTGAGGGTCTCGAAGGCCTGATGCGCCGGGGCGTCACCGGGCAGCACGCGGTAGTCGACGCTCCCCCAGGACGCCCCCAGGAACGGGGAGGCGATCGCCAGCAGGAGCACGATGGTCGCCGACATCACCAGGAGCGGACGGCGCATGACGGCGTGCGCGAGACGGCCCCAGCGCTCCTCGCCGGCAGACGACGCCACCGCGCGGCCACGACGCCAGGGAAGCCGACCGGCGTCGACGCGACGCCCGAGCAGCACGAGCGCCGCCGGCAGCATCGTGAGCGCGGCCAGCATCGCGATGAGCACCGCGGCCATGCCGCCGTACCCCATCGAGCGCAGGAAGTTCTGCGGGAAGATCAGCAGGCTGCTCATCGCCGCGGCGACGGTGAGCCCGGAGAAGAGCACGGTGCGACCGGCCGTCGCCAGGGTGCGGGTGATGGCGATGCCGGCGGAGTCGGGGGCGTCGGGGAGCAGCGCGAGCTCCTCGCGGAAGCGGCTGATCACGAAGAGCGCGTAGTCGATCGCGAGGCCGATGCCGATCAGCGAGACGACGTTGACCGAGAAGACCGACACCTCGACGAACTCGGTGAGCAGGCGCAGGACCGCCAGCGAGCCGATCATCGCCAGCACGCCGACGACCGCCGGCATCGAGGCGGCCACGAGGCTGCCGAAGATCAGCAGCGCTAGGAGCACCACGATCGGCAGGCTGATGATCTCGGCGCGCTTGAGGTCCTTGGAGGTGATCTCGTTGACGTCGTTGTAGACCGCGTAGCTGCCGGCGAGCTCGACCTCGAGACCACCGCCGACCGACTCGAGGACCGGCGAGATCTCGTCGTACGCCGTCAGGAAGTCGTCCTGCGACTCCCCGGCCAGCGACACGGGCACCTGCAGCGCGGTCCCGTCACGGCTGACCAGCGACGCGGCAGCCTCCGGCGGGAGGTCGTAGGCGACGACCACCGAGGTCACGAGGTCTGCGGGCAGGGCGGCGACGACGTCGCGCACGGCGCGCTCGAACGCCGGGTCGGCTGCCTCGAGGTCTCCCCCGACGGGCGCAGAGTAGATGGCCACGACGTCGACGGTGCGGTTGCCGAACGTCTCCTGCTCCAGGCGCAGCTCGCGCGCGGACTCGGTGCCGGCGTCGTCGAAGCCACCCTGGCTCAGGGAGTCGAAGACACCGAACCCGTAGGTCGCCGCGGCGATGGTCACGAGCACGCCGACCACGAGCACCCGGCGCGCCCGGTGCGCGACGACCTGGGCCCAACGTTCGATCATGACTGTCTCCTGCTGCTGCAACGGTCGCCGAGCCGACTGAGTGATGGGTCTTCAGTGAAGTGAACAGCGTTAACCGTAAACGGTGTAAACTCCCACCGTCAAGACCTCCCGCGATCTCGAGGACCACGTGCCGCACCTGATCGATCCCACGCTCACCCGCCGCGAGCGCCAGCGCGAGTCGACGTACGTCGACATCGTCGCGGCCTCGCGCGAGCTCCTCCGGGAGTCCCCCGAGCTGTCGCTGCGCGCGGTCGCGGCGAAGATGGGGATGACCGCTCCGGCGCTCTACCGCTACGTCGCCAGCTACCAGGAACTCGTCGACCTGGTGGCCTTCGAGGTCGACAAGGCCGCCACCGAGACCTTCGCCGCCGCGGCCGACGCCCTCGACCCCGACGACGCACCGGGTCGCCTGGTGGCCGCGACGACGGAGTTCCGCCAGTGGGCCCTCGGCAACCCCCACGAGTTCGCGATCGTCTTCGCCAACCCGATCGCCGAGGCGGCGTGCGTGCGGCGCGAGCTGATCACGCTGGCGAGCTCGGGACACCTGCTCACCGACCTCATCCACGACGTGTGGGTCCAGCGCGGCTTCGCCGTCCCGGCCCTCGACGAGCTGCCGAGCGCGGTGCGCGAGGCGCTGGAGGACCCCCTCATCCCGGCCAAGGTCGAGCACATCGCCGCCGAGGACCGCGGACTCGTGTGGGTCTACATGCAGGGCTGGACCCAGCTGTACGGCGTGGTCGCCCTGGAGGTGATGGGCCACATGGACCCGCGGGTCATCGAGTCGGGCGAGATGTTCATCGACGTGGTGCGCCGCTTCGCCCCCACCATCGGCCTCGCCGAGGAGATGCCCCGGCTCGAGAGCGTGATCCGCGAGCGCCTCAGCCGCTGACGTCGCCGAGCAGCTCCTCGACCCACGCGGGCACGAGCTGCCCGGCCGGGCCGTGGCGGGCCTCGTCGAAGAACGACGTGCCCTCGCTGGCGTCGAGGTTGAGCTCGAGGGTGCGCGCGCCGTGCGCCGCGGCGAACTGCACGAAGCCGGCCGCGGGGTAGACCGCGCCGGACGTGCCGATCGAGACGAACAGGTCGCACCGCTGCAGCTGCATCTGGATCAGGTCCATCCCGTAGGGGATCTCGCCGAACCACACGACGTCCGGACGCAGCTCGGTGGCCTGGCACCCGGGGCACGGCGGGAAGTCGCTCAGGTCGCCGAGCCACCGCACGTGGTCGCCGCAGCAGCGGCACAGCGCCGAGCGCAGCTCACCGTGCATGTGGTGCACGTGCACGGACCCGCCGCGCTCGTGGAGGTCGTCGATGTTCTGGGTGACGAGGAAGACGTCGTCGGACCAAGCCGCCTGGAGGCGGCTGAGGGCGACGTGCGCGGGGTTGGGGTGCACGTGCGCGAGGGCGGCCCGCCGCTCGTCGTAGAACCGGTGCACCACGCTCGGCTGCCGCTCGAACGCCTCGGGCGTCGCGACGTCCTCGACGTGGTGGCCCTCCCAGAGCCCGTCGGCGTCACGGAACGTCGGCACGCCGCTCTCGGCGGAGATGCCGGCTCCGGTCAGTACGACGATCCTCACCCTGTAGTCCTACCAGCATCGCGTCCGAACACCACGACCCGCTCAGAATGCGCCCGGGCGCGCCTTGCCTCCGGCCACCAGCGTGGCGAACGAGCCGAGCACCCCGAGGGCACTGACGAGGGCCGCGAGCCAGAACCCGGTGGTCATCATCTCGCCGAACTCCTCCGCGACGGCTGCCAGCACCACGAGGTGCACCATCCCGGCCACGACCCAGGGCAGCCGCGAGACGGCGAGGTAGCCGGCAGCGAGGATCAGCACCACCGGCGCCAGGACCGTCCAGCCGATGCCGACGGCGTACGGCGTCCGGCCGATGCGCTGCTGGTGCTCCATCATCGTGAGCGCGTCGCCGTCGACGACGAGCAGCAGCGTCCCGGCGACCGCGAAGGCGGCCAGGGTGGCGACGAGGGGCAGCAGGCGGACCGGGCTCATGAGCGCGGCACCACCGTCGGGGGTGTGGGGGGCACGGTAACCAGTCTCCCCTGTCCGGACCGGGACGTCAGCAGGGGCGCCCCGGGGATCTTCCACGGGGCTCAGATCGCGGTGTCGAGCTGAGGGGCGAGGCTCGCGCTGAGCGACGACTCCTCGAGCAACCCGTGCAGCACGCCCCAGATGACGGCGTGCGAGCGGGTGGGGGCCCCGATGCGGCGGTAGGCGCCGCGGATGTAGGTCTTGACCGAGTTGAGGCTCAGGTAGAGCGTCTCGCTGATCTGCTGGTTGGAGTAGCAGTTGGTGATCAGTCGCAGCACGTCGACCTCGCGAGGCGAGAGGTCGCTGATCCCGGTGTCCTCGACGAGGAACTCGGGACTGGCCACGTTCAGACGGCGGACGTCGTGGAGGTCGCTGACGGTCATGCCGACACCACCACCGCGAGGAGGAACGCCAGCAGCGGCCCGAGGAAGAGGAACACGACACTCCAGAGCTCGGCAGACCGCTGGGCGGGCCTGTCGTTGGTCGACATGATTGACATGCGAACCACTTACCCCCGCAGCGAGCCCGCGAAACCCCTCAACCGGCAATCACCCCTACGGATGAGTTCTGGCCCGCCGCCGACGCCCTCCTCCGGGCGTACCCGGCCGGAGCCCGCCGCACGTAGGTTGGGCCTCGTGCCCGAGCTCCAGCGCATCTACGTCGTCAGCACCGAGGCCGACCACGACGAGCTGCGACTCCTCACGAGCGCCGTCCGCGGACCGGTGGTCCTGACCGCCCCTACCGCCGAGGCCAAGCGGGTGGTGACTGCCATCGCGGCCGGCGGCCAGGTCGAGCCACGTCCCGAGGTGCTGCTGGCGCCCGCCCGCTTCCCACCGGCGGACCGCAGCCACCAGCTCGACACGCTCGTGCGCGCGCACGCGCTGCGGGACCGCTTTCGCGACGTGGTGGTGGTGACCGACCCGGCGTCGGCGACGCTGCTCCTGCGCTCGATCGCTCCCGACCAGCTGGCCACCCGCGGCGCCGTCACCGTCGTCGGGCTCCCCCGCGGCGACCGGCCGGTCTTCGTCGGCCGGGCGGTCGTGGTGGGCCTCGTCCTCGGTCTCGTCGCCGGGGTGGTGGAGTCGGTCCTCCCGCTCCTGGCGCTGCCCGCGGCGCTCGCGCTGGTCGGCGTCGTGCTGATGCTGACGCCTCGACGCCACCTGGGCCGCGAGGCACTCCTGGCGGCGGCGATCTCCTTCGTCGCCGCGCTGGCCGTCATCTCCGGCTCGGCGCGTTTCCCCGGCGCCTGGTGAGGCGCGGCCGGTGAGGTCCCGGCGCGGATCGCCGGGCCCGCCGGGGGGCCACGACCGATGGGTGAACGAGCCGGTGCCTGGAGCGCGGGAGTGCCTAGGGTCGAGACGTCGCCCGACCTGCCGTCGCTCACAGGAGAGCCCATGACCTACCGCCCCGAGACCCTCGCCGTCCACGCTGGCCAGGAGGAGGCCGACCCGACCACCAACAGCCGGGCGGTGCCGATCTACCAGACCACCTCCTACGTCTTCAACGACACCGACCACGCGGCGAACCTCTTCGCGCTCGCCGAGCCCGGCAACATCTACACGCGGATCATGAACCCGACCCAGGACGTCTTCGAGCAGCGGATGACCCAGCTCGAGGGCGGCGTCGGCTCGCTGGCCGTGGCGAGCGGGTCGACCGCGACGACGTACGCCGTGCTGAACCTCTGCTACGCCGGCGACAACATCGTGGCGATGTCGACCCTGTACGGCGGCACCTACGCGCTCTTCGCCCACACGCTGCCGCAGTTCGGCATCGAGGTCCGCTTCGTCGACCCCGAGAAGCCCGAGGACCTCGCGAGCGTCGTCGACGACAAGACGCGCCTCGTCTTCGGCGAGACCGTGGCCAACCCCAGGATCAACGTGGTCGACATCCCGGCCTGGGCCGAGGCCGCCCACGCCCTGGGTCTCCCGCTGATCATGGACAACACCGCCCCCACGCCGTACCTCGTCAGGGCGCTCGACCAGGGTGCCGACGTCGTCGTGCACGCCGCGACCAAGTACATCGGTGGCCACGGCACCTCCATCGGCGGCGTCATCGTCGACTCCGGACGGTTCGACTGGGCGGCCCACGCCGACCGCTTCCCCGGCCTCACGCAGCCCGACCCGGCCTACCACGGTGTCGTGTGGACCGACGCCGCCGGACCGGCGGCCTTCATCATCCGCGCGCGCACCGTGCTGCTGCGCAACACCGGTGGCGCCATCACGCCGATGAACTCCTGGCTCTTCCTCCAGGGCCTCGAGACCCTGCACCTCCGGATGGAGCGCCACAGCGAGAACGCGTTGAAGGTCGCGCAGTTCCTGCAGGGCCACGAGGACGTGTCGTGGGTCAGCTACCCCGGCCTCGACGACAGCGCCTACAAGGCGACGTACGACCGAATCAGCACCGGCCACGGGTACGGCGGGCTGCTGAGCTTCGGCGTGAAGGCCGGACGCGACGGCGGTCGCCGCTTCATCGAGTCGCTCGGTCTGATCAGCCACCTCGCCAACATCGGCGACGCCAAGACCCTGGCGATCCACAACGCGACCACGACCCACAGCCAGCTGACTCCCGACGAGCTCGAGGCGGCCGGCGTGCCGGAGGACATGGTGCGGCTCTCGATCGGCATCGAGCACGTCGACGACATCATCGCCGACGTGACCCAGGCGCTGGAGGCCAGCAGGTGACGAGGTGAGTGTCGCCGGCCCCCTGGGCTACGTGGAGTCGCAGCGGGTCGTCCTGGCCACCC
>JBFJKO010000075.1:0-10086 GCA_041634935.1 Nocardioides sp. | reverse complement strand
GACGGGCCCGACCTCGAAGGGCACCACGTCGGCGACCTCTGGCACCCCGTTGCCGGGACGCAGCACCTGCACCTCGAGGCTGCGGCCGAGCCAGGACCGGTCACGGGCCAGGTCCAGTCGGAAGCGCACCGGCCCGCGCCGGTGCTTGAGGGGGCGTCCCATGCGTGCCGTGCGGCCGTCGGAACGCAGCGACTCCGCTGTCGCGTCGACCCGGAGCCCCGAGGTGCGGGTCGCGAAGAAGCGGCGCTTGAGCATCGCCTCCTTCACTCCGGCCCGGGTGTGCTCGCGGACCCACAGGCCAGTGCGTCCCTTGCCCTCGGGGAAGCCCCAGTCGGTGCCGTGCTCGTCGGTGACGCCCAGGATGCCGGTTCGCCAGCCGGCCGCGAGGCAGGCCACGAGCGGTGAGTCGAGGCCGTCGGCATGTCCCTCGAAGAGATAGTCGTCCTCGCGGTTGAACAGCTCGAGCGAGACCATCTGCCTGCGCACGCGCGGGTCGTAGGTGAACTCCTGGAACCGACCCGGCTCCCGCCCGGGGTGGTTGAAGCCCGCCAGGCCGCCCCGCCCGCCGTCGAGCACCAGTCCGGGCTCGCGCCGCAGCCACTCGAGGAGCGGTTGCATGAGCCCGGCCTGCACGACGTCGACGTAGTGCTCGGTGAACCACACGTTGACGTGCCCGATCAGGGGCTCGGACCACTCGAAGCCGCGGATGGCGGTGAAACGACCGTTGCGGTTGGCGGCGTCGGCCAGGCGCCCGGTGCGGGCCCAGTCACCCTGGGTGATCCCGCCCAGGGCCTTGTACTCGGGCGGCAGGAGGCCCGCCAGGGCGTCGCCGAGCAGATGGTCGGAGATCGTGGCGTGGTCGGTGAGCGCTGCGACGTCGAGGCCGGCGCCGCGCATGGAGGCGAAGGCGCGGGCCGGGTCGCCGTCGCCGTCCGAGAGCAGCGTGTGGTTGTGCAGGTCGGCGTGGACCAGCGTCGTACCCCTGGTGATCCGCGAGCGGCGAGCGGCGCCGACCCGCGGCCGCGCGGTGCCACCCCACGCCGTGCCGGGGGTGATCGCGCCGGTCGTGCTGCCGAGGGCGCTCGCGAGGAGCAGCCCCGGACCGGCTGCGGCCAGGGATCGTCGGCTCAGCCCGGGAGGCGGCTCGGGGTGGCTGTGGGAGGAGTCGTGGTGGTCGCACACGCGGTGCAGTCGACCTGATGCAGACGTCCGGGTGGTGAACGGCGCACGACCACAGGCCTACACCCGCCGCGGCGCCTCAGCGGAAGACGACGTACAGGCCGACCACGGCGGGGACGGCGCCGACCGCGAGGGCGGTGGCGATCCGGGTCGGGGTGAGCGGACGTCGGTGGATGACGTATGCCGAGACCACGGCCAGCGCGCCGAAGAGCCCGCCGAGCACGCACAGCCCGACCTGGGCCACGCGCTCGGTGTCGTCGATGAAGAACGCGCCGATCACCAGGCCCACCGAGAGGTGGAAGATCGTCGTGACCACGAGTGCCGACATCACGATCCGCTGCACGCGCTGCAGGCGGGCGAGGTCCTCGGGGGTGGCACGCGGGCGGGGAGCGGCGGGGTCCATCAGGTGCCGGGCGCGGCGCGGTGTCGGCTCCTGGGTCACGTCTCGAGCGTACTGCCGTCCTGCACGACGTACGACGCGCCCCGGCGCAGCTCCTCGACGGCGCGCAGGACCATCCGGTCGATGAGCTCCTCGCAGGTGGGCAGGTCGTCGATGACCCCCACGACCTGGCCCGAGGCCAGGACGCCCGCCGAGGTGTCGCCCTCGACCAGGCCGGCCTTGAGCATCACCGGGGTGTTGGCGGCCAGGGCCATCTGACCCAACGAGCGGCCCTGCGTCTTCTTCATCGCCCGCCCGTCCTTGGCCAGGTCGAGCCAGCTCATGCCGGAGTCCTTCTTGAACCCGAGGGTCCGCCGCACGGTCGGCCCGAGCCGCTTGACCGCGCTGGTGCCCTCGAGCGACTCGACGAGGTCGGTGCGCAGCATCCGGTGGGGCATGCCGTCGACCTTGGCCGTGACGACGGTGTCGGTGAGACCGTGGGAGAGGTAGAGGTCCTTGACGGCCTGGGGCACCGCGGAGTCCTGGGTGAGCAGGAAGCGTGTGCCCATGCCGACCCCGGCGGCGCCGTACGACAGCGCGGCCGCCAGGCCGCGGCCGTCGAAGAAGCCACCGGCCGCGATGACCGGGAGGTCGACCGCGTCCAGCACCGTGGGGAGCAGGAGCGTGGTCGGCACGGGACCCGTGTGGCCGCCGCCCTCGCCGCCCTGCACCATCACCGCATCGGCACCCCAGGACGCCACCTTGACCGCGTGCTTGGCCGCACCGATCGAGGGCATCACCACGATGCCGTGGTCCTTGAGCTTGGTGATCAGGTCGGGCTTGGGGGCGAGGGCGAAGGACGCCACCTTCACCCCGTGCTTGATGAGCAGGTCGCACCGGTCGCCGGCGTCGCCGGCGTCGGCGCGCATGTTGACGCCGAAGGGGTTGCTGGTGCGGCTCTTGGTGTCGATGATCGCCCGCTCGAGCTCCTCGAAGCTCATGGTCGCGCTGGCCAGGATGCCCAGCCCGCCGGCGTTCGCCGTCCCGCTGACGAGACGGGGGCCGGAGACCCAGCCCATGCCGGTCTGCACGATCGGGTGCCTGACGCCGACCAGGTCGGTGAAGGGCGTCCGCAGCTGCTGCTCGATCATCAGGCGTTCTCCTCGGCCTTCGGCTCCGGCACCTCACGGTGACGCAGGCTCTTGGGGTCGAGCACCTCGCGGATGATCACGAGCTCCTCGAGGGTGGGCTCGCGGGTGAGCGGTACGTCGCTCAGGTCGCCGAGGTCGAAGCCGGTGGCGGCCTGCACCTCGTCGGTGGTGACGCCGGGGTGCACCGAGAGCAGGCGCACCGTGCGGTCGGGACCGTTGACGTCGAAGACCCCGAGGTTGCTGACGATGCGGTGGATGTCGTGGTAGCGCGAGCCACCCGGTCCCGAGGCGGCCGCGCGCTTCGGGCCCACGCCGGACACGATGTCGACCTGCTCGACGAAGACCCGCGGCGAGTGCTTGGGCACCCAGTAGGACGTGCGGTTGTTGGCGGTGTTGCCCGGCGCGCCGCGCGAGCCCAGCAGCTGGCGCGTGGGCCGCTCGAAGTCGCCGATGGCCGAGATGTTCTGGTTGCCGTCACGGTCGACCTGCGTCGCGCCCATCATCACGTGACGCTTGCCGTAGGCGACCACGTCGAAGACCTTGCGGAACGGGATCCACCCCTCGACCACGTCGCCCTTGGCGAAGAGCGGCGGCACGCCGGCGAGGAAGAGCGACTCCCCGTCGGAGATCACCAGGTCGGGGTTCGAGGTGAGCTTGGCCAGGCGCACGCCGAGCATCGGCAGCATCCCCATCGGGCTGGCGAAGATCTCACCGTCGTCCTTGAAGGAGTCGGCGATCGCGGCCGCGCAGACGTCGGCGCGGGTGTAGTCGGTCATCGGGTGGCCTCCTGCTGCTCGGCGGTGAACTCCGCGACGGCGGCCTGGTAGGCGGCCTCGTCGCCGGAGAGGAAGCGCTGCTCGAAGGCCGACCACTCCTCGTCGGAGCCCGACGCCGCGGCGGCGTAGGCCTTCTGGAACCTCTCGTCGCGCTCGTAGTCGGGGGTGCACGTGGTGAAGTGAGCGCCGTTCGGGGTCTCGACGACCCCGGTGACCATCATCCGGCTGAGCAGCAGCCGCTGCACCGGGGTGTCGACGGTCAGCCCCGCGGTGTCGACGACCTGCTCGACCGAGACGTAGGTGCGCTCGGCGGCCATCGCGAAGAGGTCGTCGAAGTACGGGTCGGGCCCGAGGTACGTCGCGTTGCCGTGCATGTCGGCGCGGTTGAGGTGCACCAGCGCGACGTCCAGCCGCAGGGCGGGGACGGCGACGAGCTCCTCGTGGCCGGCCCCGTCGTCGTACGGGCTGGTGACGGTCGTGATGTCGGGGTTGTTGACCAGCACGTCGGAGCCGAGTCCCGCGCGCATCGGCAGGAACGGCAGCCGCTGGGCCGCGGCGCGGAGCCCGGTCTGGAACATGCCCTCGTCGAGCTCGACGACCTCGGGGATCGTGCCGGCCTGACGGGCGCGCCCGAAGTTGGGCTCCAGCGGGATCGAGTCGAGGGAGACGAAGGCGTAGACGAGCTTGCGCACCTTGCCCGCGCGCACCAGCAGGCCGACGTCGGCGCCGCCCCAGCTGACGATCGTGAGGTCCTTCAGGTCCGAGCGCAGGATCGCGCGCACCAGCGCCATCGGCTTGCGCCGCGGGCCCCAGCCGCCGATGCCGATCGTCATCCCGTCGCGCAGCTCGGCGACGACCTCGTCGATGCTCATCCGCTTGTCGCGGGGTCCCTTGCGTGCGGAGCTCATGAGGCGCCCTTCCGTGACTTGTCGGTGCCGGCGAACGTGTCGCGCAGCTCGTCGGCCACGCCCATCAGGTTGAGCTCCATCGTGAAGCCCTGCTCGAACCGGTAGCTCTTGTTGACGTCGATCGGGTCGATGCCGTTGAGGCACTCCTTGGCGGCCCGGATGACGCGGGTGTCCTGCGCGGCGATGTCGTCGGCGACGCGCATCGCGGCGTCGTCGAGCTCGGCGCGGGGGACCACCTCGAGCACCGACCCGAACTGCACGAGGTCGGCGGCCTTGATGGTGCGCGAGGTGAAGTAGAGGGTGCGCATCATGTGCTGCGGCACCAGCCGCGCCATGTGGGTCGCGGCGCCGAGGGCGCCCTGCTTGACCTCGGGGACGCCGAAGAACGCGTCGTCGCTGGCCACGATGCAGTCGGCATTGCCGACCAAGCCCACGCCCCCGCCCACGCAGAAGCCGTTGACGGCCGCGATCACGGGCACGGCGCACTCGTAGACAGCCTTGAACGCTGCGAAGCAGCCCTTGTTGGCACCGATCAGGGCGTCGAACCCGGTCGTGTGCTGCATCTCCTTGATGTCGACGCCGGCGTTGAAGCCGCGACCCTCGGCCCGCAGGACGACGACCTTGGTCTCCAGGTCGGCGCTCGCCTCGTCGAGGGCGCCCGCGACGTCGTACCAGCCCTGCACCGTGAGCGCGTTGACCGGCGGGTGCTCCATCGTGACGACGCGGATCCCGTCGCTGCGCAGTTCTGAGGTGATCGTCATCGGGCTCCTGAGGTCGAGTGAGGTCGAGTGAGGTCGAGGGGAGTGGGCCGTGAATGCCCAACCAAGCACTTGCTTGGTAGGGTAGCAGCCATGGCTCTCGCACTCGACCTCTCCGGCCGCGTCGTGCTCGTCACCGGTGGCTCCAAGGGCATCGGTCTGGGCATCACGCAGGCGTTCCTCGACGCCGGCGCCACGGTCGTCACCTGCGCGCGCTCGGCGTCCCCGACCGTGGACGGCGCCGAGCACCGGGTCTGCGACGTCCGCGACGCCGACGCGGTGACCGCGCTGGTGGAGGGGATCGTCGCGACCCACGGTCGGCTCGACGTGCTGGTCAACAACGCCGGCGGCGCCCCCGCGACCGACGCGGCCACGGCCTCGCCCCGCTTCCACGACAAGATCGTCGGCCTCAACCTGCTCAGCCCGCTCCTCGTCTCCCAGGCGGCCAACGCGGTGATGCAGGAGCAGGAGGGCGGTGGCGCGATCGTCAACATCTCCTCGATCTCGGCCCACCGGGCCTCCCCGACGGTCGCGGCCTACGGCGCCGCGAAGGCCGGCCTCGACTCGCTCACCCGCTCCCTGGCGATGGAGTGGGCGCCCCGGGTGCGCGTCAACGCCGTCGACGTGGGCCTGTGCCGCACCGAGAACACCGACGACCACTACGGCGGCGACGACCGCGTCGCGGTCATCGAGCGGACGATCCCGCTCGGCCGCATGGCCCAGCCGATCGAGGTCGGCCGGGTCGCGGTCTTCCTCGCCAGCGACCTCGCCTCCTACGTCTCCGGCGCCCGCGTCGGCTGCGACGGCGGCGGCGAGCCGCCCGTCTTCCTCCACGTCTGACCTCACGTCCGATCCATCCACCCAAGGAGAAAAGCTGTGTCTGATCTGTTGGCAGGTCGCGTCGCGATCATCACCGGAGCGGGCCGCGGGATCGGCCGCGCGCACGCCCTCGAGCTCGCCTCGCACGGCGCCAAGATCATCGTCAACGACTACGGCGTCTCGCTGGGTGGAGAGCTGGACGAGGGGGCCGGCTCGCCCGCCGACGAGGTCGTGGCCCTGATCCGCGAGGCCGGGGGAGAGGCCGTGGCCAACGGGGCCGATGTCGCCGACTTCGCCGAGGCCGAGGCCATGGTGCGCCAGGCGATCGACACGTTCGGTGGGCTCGACATCCTCGTCAACAACGCCGGCTTCGTCCGCGACCGGATGCTGGTCAACACCTCCGAGGAGGAGTGGGACGCCGTCATCCGCGTGCACCTCAAGGGCCACTTCGCCCCGCTGCGCCACGCCGGCGCCTACTGGCGCGCCGAGGCCAAGGAGGGCCGCCAGCGGGCGGCGCGCGTCATCAACACCTCCTCCGGCGCCGGGCTGCAGGGCTCCGTCGGCCAGGCGACCTACTCCGCCGCGAAGGCCGGCATCGCCGGGCTCACCCTCGTGGCCGCCCAGGAGATGGGGCGGTACGGCGTCACGGTCAACGCCATCGCGCCCGTGGCCCGCACCCGGATGACCGAGGGGGCCTTCGACACCTCCGCCATGGCGGTGCCCGAGGACAACTCCCCGGTCGTGGCCTGGCTCGCCTCCGAGGAGGCGGCCGACGTGACCGGCCGCGTCATCGAGATCGACGGCTCCACCATGACCGTCGAGAACGGCTGGGCGCACGGACCCTCCCGCGACGCCGGCGGTCGCTGGAAGGCCGCAGACGTCGGCACCGGGCTGCGCGCGATGCTCGCCGAGGCGCCGACCCCCGAGCCGGTCTACGGGGCGTAGCCGTAGGCTGACGGGCGTGAAGACGTTCGAAGGGCTCTGGGCCGAGCTGTCCGAGAAGGCCCGCACCCGACCTGCCGGTTCCGGCACCGTCGCCGCGCTCGACGCCGGCGTCCACACGATCGGCAAGAAGCTGGTCGAGGAGGCGGCGGAGTCGTGGATGGCCGCCGAGCACGAGGGCAAGGAGCGTGCGGCGGAGGAGATCAGCCAGCTGATCTACCACGCCCAGGTGCTCATGATCGCCAGCGGCATCGAGCTCGACGACGTCTACGCCCACCTCTGACCGAAGGTCCCCCATGACTGCCTCGCAGCCGCGTCCCCTGCGCATCGCCATCCCCAACAAGGGCTCACTGTCGCAGTCGGCCTCGGAGATCCTCCGGGAGTCCGGCTACCGCCAGCGCGACGACTCCAAGCAGCTCACCCTGCTCGACCCCGACAACGGCGTGGAGTTCTTCTACCTGCGCCCGCGCGACATCGCCCTCTACGTCGGCGAGGGAACCCTCGACGTCGGCATCACCGGGCGCGACCTGCTGCGCGACTCCGGCGCCAAGGCCGACGAGGCCCTGACCCTCGGGTTCGGGCGCAGCACGTTCCACTTCGCCGGTCCGATGGGCAGGTTCAGCTCGCTCGACCAGCTCGCGGGGGCACGCATCGCCACGTCGTACGTCGGCGTGGTGCGCGACTACCTCCAGGAGCGCGGCATCGAGGCGTCCGTCACCCGGCTCGACGGCGCCGTCGAGACCAGCATCCAGCTCGGCGTGGCCGACGTGATCGCCGACGTCGTCGAGACCGGTGCGACCCTGCGTGCCGCGGGGCTCGAGGTCTTCGGCGAGCCGATCCTGGAGTCCGAGGCCGTGCTCATCACGCGCGCCGGAGCCGACCTGCCCAGCGGGTTCGAGTCGCTGCGCCGTCGCATCGAGGGCGTCCTGGTCGCGCGCAGCTACGTGATGATGGACTACGACGTCGCCCAGGAGCACCTCGACGCGTCCCTGGCCCTCACGCCCGGCATCGAGAGCCCCACGATCGCCCCGCTCGCCCGCGAGGGCTGGAACGCCGTGCGCGCGATGGTGCCCCGGCAGGGCTCGCAGCGACTGATGGACCAGCTCTACGACCTCGGTGCCCGCGGCATCCTGCTCACCGACATCCATGCCTGCCGCCTCTGACCCCACCGGGGCGATCACGCTGCCGCACACGTGGCGCCCCCTGGGGCCCCGCGTCGCGGCGCTGGTCGCCGGCGGCGCGCTGTTCGTCGCGATGGCGCTGCTGTGGATCGGGTTCGACGACGAGACCCGCGCCGCGGTCACGCCGTTCCAGCGCGGCACGGTGATCGTGCTGTTCGGACTGGGCTTCGCGAGCCTCTACGCCCTGATCCGCTCCAAGGTGCAGGCGTTCCCCGACCGGCTCGTCGTCGTCAACGGCTACCGCCGCCACACCTACGAGTGGGCCGAGGTCGTCGCGGTCCGGCTCCGCCCGGGCGCGCCGTGGGCCACCCTCGACCTCGCGGACGGCACGAGCGCCTCCTGCATCGGCATCCAGGGCTCCGACGGTGCCCGCGCGACACGCGCGGTGCGTGAGCTACGCCTGCTCCTCGACAGCACGCAGGCCCCAGGAGACTGACACCTCGTCGCCGGCCTCCCCGGCCGGGGCGAGGGTGAGCAGGTCCTGCCCGCTGCGGAAGGCGTCGGCGTTCGCGGTCATCGGCTCCACGGCCAGCGAGCGGCGGGCGGTCGCCGGCACGTCGTCGGCGCTGAAGAGCTGGAGCCAGCGGTGCCGGCCGTCGACCCACAGCTCGACCTCGTGCCCGGTCGCGGGGTCGCGCAGCGACGTCGCCGCCACGCCGTGCTCGTCGCGGTCGAGGTCGGTGAAGGCGTCGTTGAGCGCGAGGTCGCCGATCGCCCGTCGCACCCGGAAGTCGTACGGCGTCCCGCTGACGCCCTCGGACGAGACCGGGAGCAGGCGCTCGTCGGCGATCGCCCGGGTACGGGCCGGCAGGCACAGCTCCCAGGTGTCGATCGGACCGGCGCCGACGCTCAGGTAGGGGTGGGCGCCGCTGGCGTAGGGCGCGGGGGAGTCCGACAGGTTCGTCGCCGTCTGGGTCACCGTGAGGCCGTCGGCGGAGAGGTCGTAGAGCACGTGCAGGTCGACCAACCACGGGTACCCGGTCTGGGCCATGAGCCGGTACTGCAGCGAGACCGAGTGGGGCGTGTGCTCCTCGACGGTCCAGGCGGCCCAGCGGGCGAGGCCGTGAGAGGCGTTGTGGCGTGCGGGCTCGGTGAGCGCGAGCTGGTGGTCACGGCCCCCGAAGGTGTAGCGGCCGTCGCGGATGCGGTTGGGCCAGGGCACAAGCAGCTGTCCGCGGCCGCCCGACGACATCGCGTCACTCGCGAACCCGTCGACGAGGTCGCGGCCGGCGTGCGTGAGCACGCGCAGCGCGCCGCCGCTCTCGGTGACCACCGCCTCGTAGCCACCCCCGGAGAGGGCGAACTGCTCGCCGCTGGGGGGAAGCAGGTCGCCGGGAGCACCGGGAGCGCCGGGAGCACCGGGAGCGCCGGGAGCGCCGAGGGCGCCGAGTGAGCTGGACATGGGCGTCACCCAACCACGTCGGCGCGCTCCCGGGTCTGCTGGTCCAGGAAGTGCGCACGCTCGCCCACCATCCACCGTTCCCAGTGCGGTCGGGCGGCCTCGCCGTCGCGTTCGAGGCCCCGCCGCAGCCGGACGTCGTCGCCGACCTCGACCCAGACCAGCGTCGTGCAGAGCGCGGCGTGGCGACGTGCGCCCGAGCCGACGCCCTCGACGACGAGCAGCGGGGTCGGTGCCACCTCGACCCAGCCCCCGAAGCGCTCGGCGACCCAGTCGTAGCGCTCGTAGCGACCGGGTTCGTCGCGCGCGAGCGGCAGCAGCAACGGGTCGAGCCGTTCGCTCACCCCGGGCAGGCCACCCCAGCCGTCGAGGAGGTCGTCGAGGTGGACGACGCTCGCCGCCGGCTCGAGGACGGCGAGCGCCGCGGCGAGCGTGGTCTTGCCGGACCCGGCCGGCCCGTCGACGCACACGAGTCGCCCCGAGCCCAGCGTCGGTGGGCGCCGCCGTGCGTGGTCGAGCACCCGGCGGGCGAGCGCGAGCGCGGCCGGCGGAGGCGCTGGGGGAAGCACTGGGGGAAACACTGGGGGAGCGCCG
>JBFJKO010000074.1:0-10153 GCA_041634935.1 Nocardioides sp. | reverse complement strand
GCGGTGGTCACGCGGCCATCATCGCGCCGTCCGTGCGGGCGGTGGCACCACCCCCGGGAGGGCACGCCGACCCCTTGCCCTCCTCGTGTGACAGGGGGAGGGTCGAGGGCATGGCAACCACGGTGGAGGTGCGCGGGCTGGAGGTCGATCGGGGGCGCCGTCGCGTGCTGGACGGGCTCGACCTGGACGTCGAGCCCGGGGTCGTCGGGCTGCTCGGTCCGTCGGGCTGCGGCAAGACGACGCTGCTGCGGTGCGTCGTCGGCGTCCAGCGGCTGACGGCCGGGAGCGTGCGCGTGCTGGGCCACGAGGCGGGCAGCCCGCCGGTGCGTGATCGTGTCGGCTACCTGACCCAGGCCGTCAGCGTGTACGACGACCTCACGGTCGACGAGAACCTCCGGTTCTTCGCACGCGTGCTGGGCGTGGGCGGCGCGGACGTCGAGCACTGCCTCGGAGCCGTCGACCTCGTCGGCGAGCGCGGCCAGGCCGTGGGACGTCTCTCGGGCGGCCAGCGGGCGCGGGCGAGCCTGGCGGTCGCCCTCCTCGGCCGGCCCGACCTGCTCGTGCTGGACGAGCCGACCGTCGGTCTCGACCCGGTGCTGCGGCGTGACCTGTGGGCGCTGTTCGCGCGCCTCGCCGAGGACGGGACGACGGTGCTGGTGTCGAGCCACGTCATGGACGAGGCCGAGCGCTGCGACCGCCTGCTCCTGATGCGCCGCGGCGAGGTGATCGCGCACGGCACGCCCGAGGAGGTCAAGCAGGGCACCGGGTCGCACGACATCGAGTCGGCGTTCCTCGCGATCGTCGAGGCCGACCGGAGGGCGTCGTGAGCCGCGGTCGGCTACTGACCCCGCGCATCGTCGCGGCCGTCACCGTCCGCGTGCTCACCCAGCTGCGCCGCGACCACCGCACGGCGGCCCTGCTGCTGGTGCTGCCGGTCGCGCTGATGACGCTGCTGTGGTGGATGTTCGAGGCGTCGTCGCCGGCGGTCTTCGACCGGGTCGGGCCCGGCCTGCTCGCGCTCTTCCCGTTCTTCGTGATGTTCCTGGTCACCAGTGTCACGACGCTGCGCGAGCGCACCGGCGGCACGCTCGAACGGCTTCTCGCACTGCCCACGGGGCGGCTGGACCTCCTGCTCGGCTACGCGCTCGCATTCGGGCTGGTGGCGGTCCTGCAGTCCGCGCTCGCGGTGACGGTGAGCGTCGGCGTCCTCGGGCTCGACATCGCCGGGCCGCTGTGGCTGCTGCTCCTGGTGGCCGTGGCCGACGCCGTGCTCGGGACGGCGCTGGGCCTGTTCGTCAGCGCCTTCGCCCGCACCGAGTTCCAGGCGGTGCAGTTCCTGCCGGCGGTGGTGGTCCCGCAGCTCCTGCTCTGCGGGATCATCATCCCGCGCTCGAGCATGCCGACGACGCTCGAGGCAATCGGTGACCTGCTCCCGTTGTCGTTCGCCACCGACGCGATGCAGGGGCTCAGCGCCTCGCCGCAGACCGGCGCGGTCTGGCAGGACCTCGCCGTCGTGACGGCCTTCGCCCTGGCGGCACTCGCGCTGGGCGCGGCGACGTTACGTCGCCGCACGGGTTGAGCGACTCAGATGCGGACGAGACCCGACGGGGTCTGGACCTGGGCCGCGAGGATGCCGGGGGTGCCGTGCGGGGCGACCCACTCGACCTTGACGTCCTCGAGGGGCGACTCGACCGTCTCGCCGAGCCACTCGCTGACCCGGTGCGGGTCGCCGGCGATCTCCAGGCAGGCCAGGGAGAACCCGGGGTCGGCACCGGCCGAGGGGTGCAGCTCGCCTGGGGTGTCCCACTGCACGAAGAACGGCAGCTGTGGGTCGGCGATCGTGCCGTTGACACCGATCTGGTGCCACCGGAGCTCGGTGCCGTCGGGGCGGTGGCGGTTGCCCGCCACGGCCGAGCGGCCGAGGCGCTCCTCGACGACCGTGATGTCGTCGACCGCCACGACCCAGCCGAGCCAGCCGCCGCCGAGGGCGGAGCGGGCCTTGACGGCCTGGCCGAAGGGGGCCTTGTCGGAGGCCGGGTGGTCGAGGGCCTCGACGATCTCGACGTAGGTGCCGTCAGCCAGCGCCAGCGTCATGTTGACCGTGCCGAAGCGCGGGTGGATGCCGCCGTCCACGAACGAGGCACCGAGAAGGGCACCGATCTTCTCCGCGGTGGCGGCGAGACCATCGGGACCGGCTGCGTACGAGAGGTGATCGAGGCGCATGCCTGTCATTCTCAGCCCTCCCTCAGGAGGGTCGGACCTCGGGGTCAGAGTCTCTTGATGTCGAGAGACCCTGTGACCGACGGCACGCTCAGTGGCGTCCGGCGGGGTGGAGGGCCAGAGCGGAGCGGGAACGCAGGTGGGCCTCGCAGTGCCGCACCAGCTCGGCGTACGCCGGCGCCCCCATCAGCTCGGTCAGCTCGGCCTCGTTGGTGAGGTAGAGCGGCTGGGGGGCCACGTGCGCCTCGGTGTTGCCCGAGCAGTACCAGTCGAGGTCGTGGCCGCCCGGACCCCAGCCGCGCCGGTCGTACTCGCCGATGCTCACCTCGGTGTAGGTGGTGCCGTCCTGCAGCTCGACGTCGCGGAACGTGCGACGGATCGGCAGCTGCCAGCACACGTCGGGCTTGGTCTCCAGCGGGTTGCGGCCCTGCTCGAGCGCGAGGCCGTGCAGCGCGCACCCGGCCCCGACCAGCGGTCCGGGCGTGCCGTCGGGACCTTCGGGGGCGAAGTCGGCGCGGTTGTGGAAGACGCAGGCCTGCTGGCCGTCGACGGTGCGGGTGCGCGTCTTGCGCTCGCCGTCGTCGTCGACGTCGACCCAGTCCTCCGTGCGGGTCTCGCGCCCCGGGTGGAACTGCCACTGCTGAGGGGTGAGCTGGGCGACGAAGCCGGTCACCCGCTCCTCGTCCTCCTCGTCGGCGAAGTGGGCGCCGAGCGTGCAGCAGCCGGTGTCGGGGGCATCGGCGTAGATGCCGGCGCAGCCCTGGCCGAAGATGCAGAGGTAGCTGCTGGTCAGCCAGGTGAGGTCGCACCGCATGACCTCGGTGTCGTCGGCGGGGTTGGCGAACTCGACGAACGCGCGGGGGAAGACCAGATCGACCTCGGGCATGCGCGGAGCCTACGGCCCTGTCACCCCGCGGCGGGTCTCGCACCGGTAGGTTTGTCCCATGCGCCTGGGCGTCCTGGACATCGGTTCCAACACCGGCCACCTGCTGGTGGTCGACGCTCACGACGGCGCGGCGCCGTTGCCGGCGTACTCCTACAAGCAGCCGCTGCGTCTGGCCGAGCACCTCGACGACGCCGGTGCGGTGAGCCCGAGCGGCATCGAGGCGCTCGTCGCCTTCACCGCCGAGGCGCTGGTGGTCGCGGAGGAGAAGGGCTGCGAGGACATGCTGTCCTTCGCCACGTCCGCGGTGCGCGACGCCGTGAACTCCGACGACGTGCTGGCCACGGTCCGTGAGCGCACCGGCGTCGAGCTGGCGGTGCTCTCGGGCGAGGACGAGGCCCGCTTCACCTTCCTCGCCGTACGGCGGTGGTTCGGCTGGTCGGCCGGCCGGCTGGCCGTCTTCGACATCGGCGGCGGGTCGCTCGAGATCGCGGCGGGCAAGGACGAGCGCCCGGACGTCGCCTGGTCGCTGCCGCTGGGCGCGGCCCGGCTGGCGCGTGCCCACTTCACCGAGCAGATCGACGAGACCGGCCTCAAGGCGATCCGGAAGTCGATCCGCACCGACATCGCCCGCGACGCCGGCAACCTGCTGCGCGCGGGGCGGCCCCACCGCGCTGCGGCGTCGTCGAAGACCTTCCGCTCCCTGGCGCGCATCTGCGGGGCAGCGCCCTCGGGGGAGGGAGCGCTGGTGCCCCGCTCCCTGCGCCAGGACGACCTGCGCGAGTGGATCCCCAAGCTCGTGCAGATGACTCCCGACAAGCTCGCCGACCTGCCGGGGGTCTCGGCCAGCCGGTCGCACCAGGTGCTGCCCGGGGCGCTGGTCGCGGAGGCGTGCATGGACATCTTCGACCTCTCCGCCCTCGAAATCTGTCCCTGGGCCCTGCGCGAGGGCGTCATCCTCGAACGCATCGACCGACTCAGCGTCACCGACGCCTGATGAGCGTCATCGGCCTCTCCACCTCCTCGGTCTACCCCGAGTCGACGGCGCACGGCTTCGCCTACGCCGCCTCGCTCGGGTACGACGCCGTGGAGGTGATGGTCGGCATCGACGCGCTGAGCCAGCAGATCGCCGCCGTGCGGCAGCTCTCGGAGCACCACGAGATCCCGATCTGCGCGGTGCACGCCCCGACCCTGCTGCTGACCCAGCGCGTGTGGGGCACCGAGCCGTGGGGCAAGCTCGAGCGCTCGGCCGAGATGGCCCACGAGGTCGGTGCCGACGTGGTCGTCGTCCACCCGCCGTTCCGGTGGCAGAAGGAGTACGCGCGCGACTTCGTCAACGGGATCGCCGCCCTCGAGAACTCCACCGGCATCCGCTTCGCGGTGGAGAACATGTATCCGTGGCGGGCCACCAAGAACCGCGGCGCCGAGATGTACCTGCCGGGGTGGGACCCGTCGTCCGAGGACTACGCCAACACGACCATCGACCTCTCGCACGCCGCGATCGCGCACTCCGACGTGATCGAAATGGCCGAGCGGCTCGGCGACCGCCTGCGCCACGTCCACCTCACCGACGGCAGCGGGTCGGCCAAGGACGAGCACCTCGTGCCCGGCCGCGGCACGATGCGGGCGGCCGACTTCCTGCGACACCTCGCGTCGACGTCGTTCGACGGCGCGATCGTGCTCGAGATCAACACCCGGCGCTGCTCCACGCGCGAGGAGCGTGAGGCCGACCTGCGCGAGTCGCTGGAGTTCGCGCGCGAGCACTTCGCCGTCCCCACTCCCTGAGTCGGCGTCGACCCGGGCGCTGCTTCAGCGG
The DNA here is from genome assembly GCA_041634935.1 of Nocardioides sp. Lineage (GTDB taxonomy): Bacteria > Actinomycetota > Actinomycetes > Propionibacteriales > Nocardioidaceae > Nocardioides. Next base: position 5,234 of record JBFJKO010000074.1, on the reverse strand, counting down.
ACCGGCAGGCACACGGTGAACGTCGATCCCTCGCCGAGCCGGGAGGCGACCTCGACGGTGCCGCCGTGGCGCTGCACGATGTGCGACACGATCGCCAGACCGAGACCGGTGCCCGACTCGCGCAGGGCATCGGGGTTGGTCGTGCGGAAGAACGACGTGAACAGTCGCGACTGGTCGGCGCGGGAGATCCCCAGGCCGTCGTCGGAGACCTCGAGCACCACGAGGTCGTCGTGGCGTTCGGCGCGGACGCGCACCGTGCCGCCGCGTCGGGTGTACTTGACGGCGTTGCTGAGCAGGTTGCTCAGCATCCGGTCGATCTCGGCGGCGTGACCGAGGATCGACAGGTCGTCGTCGCAGACCTCGACCTGCAGGGACAGCCCCTTGGCGAGCGCGGTCGACTCGACGAAGGCGCTCACCTCCCGCACCGCCAGCGCCACGTCGAGGGGCGAGCGCTCGACCGGCTGCTGCGGGTGGCTGATCTGCGCCAGGAGCAGGAGGTCGTCGACGACGCGCTGCATCCGGGTCGTGCCACGGTTGATCGCCTCACGGAAGCGCTCGGCCTCCGGCTCCAGCTCGACGTCCTGGAGCATCTCGAGGTTGCCCGAGATGACCGTGAGGGGCGTGCGCATCTCGTGCGACAGGGTCTCGATGAGATGGGTCCGGTAGTCGTCGAGCTGCTGCAGCTCGTCGACGAGGTGCCGCTCGCGCTCGAGGGCCCGGGCCGCGGTGAGGGCGGCTCCGAGGTCGTGACCGATCTCGAGGGCCGAGCTCGTCTCGACCTCCGACCACGAGGGGTCCTGGGCGCGTCGGGTCAGCGCCAGGAAGCCGAGGCACTCCGGCCCGGCCCCGAGCGCCACCGCGAGCATCGAGTGCAGGTCGAGCGAGAGCAGGAGCGCGCGGGCCTCGTCGAGGAGCGGCTCCGGGAAGTCGTGGTCCCGCGTGAACGGACCGGGGCCCGTGGTGATCACGAGAGCGCGCTGCTCCTTCCAGAGCATCGCCCCGAGCTGGTGGCCGATCTCCTGCGCATGGTGGGGCAGGAGCACGATCTCGCCGCCACGGGAGCGTGCGTAGCCGTGGGGCTCGGTGCCCGGGCCATGCGCCTGGATCCACGAGCCGCTCGCCCCGAACCCCTCGACGAGCGGCTGGTGGATGTTGCTCAGCACCGCGTCCAGCGACGCCTGGGCCGGCATCGACGCGGCCCGGACCAGGCGGCGCGCGGACTCGGCGTGCGCCACTCGCTGCACGAGGCTCTCGCGCTCGAACGCGGTGAGCACGGCGCGCTCGGCCTGGGCGGCGTACCGCTCGAGGAGGTGCTTCTGCTGGGTGTCGGGGCGCCGTCCCGACGTGGGGGAGTCCACCGACAGCACGCCGCAGAGACGTCCGTCCTCGTCCTTGAGGACGCCGATCAGCACGTCCCGGGCGCGCCACGCGTCCGGGCCTGCGAGGCCCGGCCCGCTCGCGGTCTCGATCCAGGTGCCGGGGAGGTCGAAGTCGGTGTCCTCGCTCGCGAGGAAGTGGAATCGGCCCCACGACTCGGCCTGGTCGAGCACGGGCTCCAGGACCGTCACCGGATCGACCGCCATCGCGGCCTTGCGGAACTCCTCCGGGCCGGCGTAGGCCATGGTGACCAGCTTGTCGCCGAGCACGACCGAGAGGGTGGCCACCAGGAAGTCGCCCAGCTCCACGACCGACTCGACCATCAGCTGGAGCACCGAGCGGGCGGAGGAGTCGGACCAGGCGCCGTGCCCGATCGACTCGGGGGCGCCGTACGGCCGCCCCACGAGTGGCTCCGCCATCGCCGCGCTCCCTGCTAGTCGTGCTCGACCAGGACCTCGACCGAGGTCCGGCCGCAGGTGTCCTGGGACATTGTGCGACACGATGCCAGCGGACGGGGTCGAACCCCGGCACGTAGATTGACCTCATGTCCTTGCTCCGCCAGCCGATCCTGCTCCTCGCTCGCAGCACCGTCGTCAAGAGGCTCGTGACCACCATGCCGGTGACCTCCTCGATCGTCACCGGCTACGTGCCGGGCGAGAGCACCCAGGCCGCGGTCGAGGCGAGCGCGGCACTGGTCGACGACGGACTCAAGGTCACCCTCGACTACCTCGGCGAGGACACCCTCGACGCCGACCAGGCCGAGGCCACGGTCGCGGCGTACGTCGAGCTGCTCGCGGCGCTGGGCGCGCGCGGGCTGCCGCGCAACGCGGAGGTGTCGGTCAAGCTCTCCGCCATCGGACAGGCGATCCCCGACGTCGGCGACAAGCTCGCCCTCGAGAACGCGCGCACGATCTGCCGGGCCGCGCGCAACGCCGGCACCACGGTCACCCTCGACATGGAGGACCACACGACCACCGACCGCACGCTCGCGGTCCTGCGCGACCTGCGCAAGGACTTCCCCGAGACCGGTGCCGTGCTCCAGGCCTACCTGCACCGCACCGAGCGCGACTGCCGCCAACTCGCCTACGAGGGGTCGCGGGTGCGGCTGTGCAAGGGCGCCTACGACCAGCCCGAGTCCGTCGCGTTCCAGGACGCCATCGACGTCGACAAGTCCTACGTGCGCTGCCTCAAGGTGCTCCTGGGCGGGGCCGGCTACCCGATGATCGCGACGCACGACCCGCGGATGGTCGAGATCGCGGCCTCCCTGGCCAGTCGCTACGGGCGTGCCCAGGGCAGCTACGAGTTCCAGATGCTCTACGGCATCCGGCCCGAGGAGCAGCGCCGCCTCGCGGGAATCGGCGAGACCGTGCGGGTCTACGTGCCCTACGGTCAGGAGTGGTACGGCTACCTGATGCGGCGTCTGGCCGAGCGGCCGCAGAACCTGTCGTTCTTCCTCAAGTCCCTGATCTCCAAGAAGTAGGTGCTCCCGATGACCTCGACCCCCGGTGCGTCCAGCACCCCTGCTGCCCAGCACGCGGCGCAGACCGCCGTCATCGGCGCCGGGGTGATGGGGGAGACCCTGCTCTCCGGGCTCGTCCGCGCCGGCCGCCGCGTCGACGCGCTGCTCGTGGGGGAGAAGCGCAGCGAGCGCGCTCGTGAGCTCGAGGAGCGCTACGGCGTCGCGGTGGTGTCCAACGTCGCCGCTGCCGAGAAGGCCCAGACGATCGCGCTGGTGGTCAAGCCGCAGGACATGGCCGACCTGCTCGACGAGATCGCGCCGGTGCTGCGTGCCGGTCAGCTCGTCGTGTCGCTGGCCGCCGGGATCACGACGTCCTTCATCGAGGCGCGGGTGCCCGAGGGCGTCGCGGTCGTGCGCGTCATGCCCAACACCCCGGCACTGGTCGACGAGGGGATGGCTGCCATCTCGCCCGGGTCGCACTGCTCCGACGCCCACCTCGCCGAGGCCGAGTCGCTGCTCGCCTCCGTGGGGCGCGTCGTACGGATTCCCGAGCGGCAGCAGGACGCCGTCACCGCGATCTCCGGGTCGGGTCCGGCCTACATCTTCTTCGTGGTGGAGTCGATGATCGAGGCCGGCGTCCACCTCGGGCTGCCGCGCTCCACGGCCACCGAGCTCGTGATCCAGACCCTCGTGGGGTCGGGGAAGATGCTGCGCGAGACCGGCACGCACCCGACGGTGCTGCGCGAGCAGGTGACCTCGCCCGGTGGCACGACCGCCAGCGCCCTGCGCGAGCTCGAGGACCACAAGGTGCGCGCGGCGTTCCTCGCCGCGATGGAGGCGGCCCGCGACCGCTCGCGCCAGCTCGCCGAGGGGTCCTGAGCAACACTGGGGCCATGACTGCCACCCCAGAGACCGATCGCACGCCCGACGTACGCTTCTGGTTCGACCCCGTCTGCCCGTTCGCGTGGATGACGAGCAAGTGGGTGCGCACGGTGCAGGCCCAGCGCGACTACGAGGTGGAGTGGCGCTTCATCTCGCTGCGGCTGATCAACTCCCACATCGACTACGACAGCCACTTCCCGCCGGAGTACGAGGGGGGACACACCGCCGGGCTGAAGATGCTGCGCGTCCTGGCGCACGTGCGCGACGACCACGGACCGGCCGCCGTCGCGGCGCTCTACCCCGCCCTCAGCAGCCGGGTCTTCGACGTCCCGCCCGACTCCTACGACGCCTCCGACCTGCGTCCGCTGGTGGAGGCGGCGCTGGGCGAGTGCGACCTGCCGACCGACCTCGCCGACCATCTCGACGACACCTCGAGGGACGCGCAGATCCAGGCCGAGACCGACGAGGCGCTCGCGTTGACCGGCAAGGACGTCGGCACGCCGATCCTGCACATCGCCCCGCCCGAGGGGGCGGCGTTCTTCGGCCCGGTGATCAGTCGGCTGCCGTCCGAGGAGCAGGCCGGCGAGCTGTGGGACCACGTCGTCGGGCTGGCCACGTTCCCCGGGTTCGCCGAGCTCAAGCGGAGCCTGCGCGAGCTGCCGCAGCTGGAGGCCTTCGGTGTCGACGTCGACTCCGTGGGCAAGCAGGAGGACTGGCACGGCGGCTCGCGTCGCCAGAAGAAGTAGCCCCCACGGTCTCGCTGAGTCGGCGCACAAACGCGCCGACTCGCGGTCCGGGTGGGGGTGCCATGATCGGGGGATGGAGACCTACCGCACCCCCGAGGACGCCTTCGCTGACATCGACTGGCCCCGCGCCGGCACCGAGACGTCGTACGCCGAGGTCGCCGATCCCGACGGCGGCGCCCCGCTGCGGATGGCGTACGTCGACGTGGTGCCGGAGGGCTGGGCAGCGGGCGGGCCGGTGGTGCTGATGCTGCACGGCGAGCCGACCTGGTCCTACCTCTACCGCCACGTGGTCGACGTCGTGAGCGCCACCGGCATCCGGTGCGTCGTGCCGGACCTGATCGGCTTCGGCCGCTCCGACAAGCCGCTCGCCACCGCCGACCACTCCTACGCGCGCCATGTCGAGTGGGTGCGCAGCCTCGTCGTCGACCACCTCGACCTCGCCGGCGCGACCCTGCTCGGCCAGGACTGGGGCGGCCTGATCGGGCTGCGCCTGGTCGCCGAGCACCCCGACCGGTTCGCCTCCGTCGTCACCGCCAACACCGGCCTGCCGACCGGCGATTTCGACATGCCCGAGATCTGGCACCACTTCCGCAAGGCCGTCGAGAAGGCGCCGACCCTCGACGTCGGACGCTTCGTCGAGTCCGGCTGCGTGCGCGGGCTCGCCGAGGTCGACCGGACGGCGTACGACGCCCCGTACCCCGTCGAGGAGGCCAAGGCCGGCCCGCGCGTCATGCCCACGCTCGTGCCGACCCGTCCCGACGACCCGGCCT
>JBFJKO010000073.1:0-10174 GCA_041634935.1 Nocardioides sp. | reverse complement strand
TCAGCCGCGGTCTACGCCCTGGCCAAGGGCGACGTGCTCGACCTCAACGGCCAGAGCCAGGCGATCCTCTTCATCCTCGCCATCGGCGCCGCCACCGACTACGCCCTACTGCTGGTGGCGCGCTACCGCGAGGAGCTGCGCGACCACGAGTCGTCGTACGACGCCATGAAGGCCGCCTACCGCGGGGTCCTCGAGCCGATCCTCGCCTCCGGCGTGACGGTCATCCTCGGACTGCTGTGCCTGCTGCTCTCCGACCTGTCCAGCCTCGCCGGCCTCGGCCCGGTGGGCGCGATCGGCATCGCCGGCGCCATGCTCAGCTCGCTGACCCTGCTGCCCGCCGTGCTGGTGCTCCTCGGCCGCCGCGCCTTCTGGCCCTTCAAGCCGACCTTCGGCTCGCCCCACCGCGACGACGAGGGCATCTGGGCCCGCGTGGCCGGCCTGGTCAAGCGCCGCGCCACCGCCGTGGCGGTCGCGACGACGGTGGTGCTCGCCGTCTTCGGCGGCTTCGCCTTCACCCTCGACGAGGATCCCGTCCCCCAGACCGAGCTCTTTCTGACCGCCGAGCAGTCGGTGGACGCCCAGGAGGTCCTCGACGCGCACTTCCAGGCCGACACCTCGAGCCCTGCCCAGGTCATCGTGCCCACCACGGAGATCGACACCGTCGTGGAGACCATCACCGACGTCGAGGGGATCGCCTCGTCGGACGATCCGGCGCGCCCCACGGTCGTGCCGTTCCCGAGCAGCGAGCAGCCCGCCTCGATCGACGGCCAGAGCGTCGTCCTCGCGACGTTCGCCGACCCGGCCGACTCGGCCGGCGCCACCGACACCCTCGTGCGACTGCGCGCCGCGCTGGCCGACGTCGATCCCGACATCCTCGTGGGCGGCTCCACCGCGATCCTCTACGACACCCGCGAGACGACCGCGCGCGACCGTGCCGTCGTCATCCCCGCGATCCTCGTCGTGATCTTCCTGGTGCTCGCGCTCCTGCTCCGCTCCCTCATGGCGCCGTTGCTGCTGATCGTGGCCAACGTGCTCTCCTTCGGGGCAACGATCGGGGTCAGCGCCCTGGTCTTCACCCACGTGTTCGGCTTCCCGGCCAGCGACCCCTCGACGCTGCTCATCGCGTTCGTCTTCCTCGTCGCGCTCGGCATCGACTACTCGATCTTCCTGATGACCCGGGTGCGGGAGGAGGCGCTGCGGCAGGGCACCCGCCCTGGCATCCTCAAGGGGCTGCGGGTCACCGGCGGCGTCATCACCTCGGCGGGGGTCGTGCTCGCCGCGACGTTCGCGGCGCTGAGCGTCGTACCGATCCTCTTCCTCGCCCAGATCGCCTTCATCGTCGCCTTCGGCGTGCTGCTCGACACCCTGGTCGTGCGCTCGCTGCTCGTGCCGGCCGTGGCCTACCGACTCGGCAGCCCGACCTGGTGGCCGAGTCGCCTGGCACGCGAGGACGCCGAGTCTCCCGAGTCCCCCGAGTTCCCCGAGTCCCCCGACTACTCCGAGCTGCGGTGAGCGGTCCCGCACCCGTCCGACGGGTGGGTGGGGAATCCACGCCCGGCCGGCGCGGTTAGGTTGGATCACGATGAGCCAGCACACCGAGCCGGCAGCACCGGTCACCCCTCAGCAGGTACGCCGTGCCCTGGCGCGCGCGGAACGAGGCGCCGCGCTCGACGTGCCCGAGGCCGCCGCGCTGCTGGCCGCCACCGGTCCCGAGCTCGAGCGGCTCACCGCCGCCGCTGCGCGCGTACGTGACGCCGGCCTGCTGGCGGCCGGACGGCCGGGCGTCGTCACCTACTCCCCGAAGGTCTTCATCCCGGTCACCAAGCTGTGCCGCGACCGGTGCCACTACTGCACGTTCGTCGAGTCACCCGGTCAGCTCGAACGGTCCGGGAAGGCGATGTTCCTCTCCCCCGACGAGATCCTCGAGATCGCCCGCCAGGGCGCCGAGCTCGGGTGCCTCGAGGCGCTCTTCACCCTCGGCGACCGCCCGGAGGAGCGCTGGCCCGAGGCCCGCGCCTGGCTCGACGAGGAGGGCTACGACTCCACCCTCGCCTACGTGCGAGCCATGGCGATCCGGGTGCTCGAGGAGACCGGCCTGCTCCCCCACCTCAACCCCGGTGTCATGTCGTGGGAGGAGATGAACCGTCTCAAGCCGGTCTCGCCGTCGATGGGCATGATGCTCGAGACCACGTCGCGACGGCTCTTCGAGACCAGGGGCGAGGCCCACTACGGCTCGCCCGACAAGGACCCGGCCGTGCGGCTGCGGGTCCTCGAGGACGCCGGGCGCCTCTCGATCCCCTTCACCACCGGTCTTCTCGTGGGCATCGGCGAGACCCTCACCGAGCGCGCCGAGACCATCCACGCCCTGCGCAAGGTCTCGACCCAGTTCGGGTCGGTGCAGGAGGTGATCGTGCAGAACTTCCGCGCCAAGCCCGACACCGCGATGCGCCACAGCGACGACCTCGGTCTCGACGAGTACCGCGCGACGATCGCGGTCACCCGGCTCGTGCTCGGCCCGAAGGCCCGCCTCCAGGCCCCGCCCAACCTCGTCGACAGCACCGCGGGGTCGACCGAGTGCGCGCTCCTGCTCGACGCCGGGATCGACGACTGGGGCGGGGTCAGCCCCCTCACCCCCGACCACGTCAACCCCGAGCGCCCGTGGCCGAGCCTCGAGCGGCTGCGCACCCTCACCGCGGAGCGGGGCTTCGCGCTCAAGCCCCGCCTGACCCTGCACCCCGAGTACGTCCGGGCCGGCGAGCCGTGGCTCGACCCCCGGGTCTCGGCGCACGTGGCCGCCCTGGCCCAGCACGACGGTCCCGACGCCGGCCTCGCCCGGCCCGACGTCCGGCCCGTGGGGCTGCCGTGGCAGGAGCCCGACGGCGGGTTCGAGTCGGTCGGGCGCACCGACCTGCACGCCGCGGTCGACACCGACGGGCGCACCGACGACCGCCGCTCCGACTTCGCCGACGTCTACGGCGACTGGGACGAGGTGCGCAAGGCCGCCGACACCACCGGGGCCCCCATGGTGTCGGCGACCCTGCACGCCGAGGGCCGCGAGGCGCTCGCCGCGGCCGAGTCCGACCCGGGCAACCTCTCCGACGAGCACGCGCTGACCCTGATGACCGCCGAGGGCGACCTCCTCGAGCAGGTCTGCCGCCTGGCCGACGACCTGCGCCGCGAGGTCGTCGGCGACGACGTGACCTACGTCGTCAACCGCAACATCAACTTCACCAACGTCTGCTACGTCGGCTGCCGCTTCTGCGCCTTCGCCCAACGGCGCACCGACGCCGACGCCTACACGCTCTCGCTCGACGAGGTCGCCGACCGCGCGGCCGAGGCCTGGGACCTCGGCGCGACCGAGGTCTGCATGCAGGGCGGGATCGACCCCGAGCTGCCCGCGACGGCGTACTTCGACCTCGTCGAGGCGGTCAAGAAGCGGGTTCCGGAGATGCACGTGCACGCCTTCTCCCCCATGGAGATCGTCAACGGCACCGCGCGCACCGGCCTGTCGATCGAGGACTTCCTCATCAAGGCCCGCGAGTCAGGACTCGGGTCGCTGCCCGGCACGGCCGCCGAGATCCTCGACGACGAGGTCCGCTGGGTGCTCACCAAGGGCAAGCTGCCGGCCAGCACGTGGATCGAGATCGTCTCCACCGCGCACCGCGTCGGGCTGCCCACGACCTCGACGATGATGTACGGGCACGTCGACAACCCGCGGCACTGGGTGGGCCACCTGCGGGTGCTCTCGCGCATGCAGGACGATGCCCGCGCCCACGGCAGCGACGGGTTCACCGAGTTCGTGCCGCTGCCCTTCGTGCACACCTCCGCACCGATCTACCTCGCCGGGGTCGCGCGTCCGGGGCCGACGATGCGCGACAACCGCGCGGTGCACGCGATGGCCCGGATCCTGCTCCACGGCCGCATCGACAACATCCAGACGTCGTGGGTCAAGCTGGGTGTCGAGGGCACCCGCTCCATGCTCACCTCCGGCGCCAACGACGTCGGGGGCACGCTCATGGAGGAGACGATCAGCCGGATGGCCGGCTCCGAGCACGGCTCGGCCAAGACCGTCGCCGAGCTGGGTGAGATCGGTGCCGGCATCGGCCGTCCGGTGCGTGAGCGCACGACGACGTACGGCGTCCCGACGGCACGCGCCTGACAGCGCTCGTCCCCCCTCGGGGTGGTTCGTCGCCGGTCGGGACACGGCAGAGTCGAGTCACCGAGCCCGCCGCACCCGGTGGGACACCCCCTCTGTTCGAAGGAGAACACCATGGGCTTTCTGCTCTGGATCCTCGCCGTCATCCTCGTGGTCTACGGGGTCGTCACCCTCATCCAGGGATCGATCCTGCTCGGCATCGTGCTGATCATCGTCGGCCTGGCCATCGGCCCGGGCGGCTACAGCATCTTCAACAAGCGCAACGCGTAGCCCTCACGCACGTCCCACGACAGGCACCTCCCGCGCGGGAGGTGCCTGTCGTGCGTTCGGGGCCCTCCGGACGATCCGGGGCGGTCCGTGGGCCAGGGGCGTACCGTGCCGACATGAGCGAGAACGACAGCTACGGCGACTACAGCGTCGACGGCGACAACCAGCTGACCGTGGAGGACAGCCTGGCCGACCCCGACGTGGCGGACGCGCTCGACCGGGGCTACTCCCCGCCCGAGCGCTACTCCCCGGCGCAGGGCTTCGGCAACACGCCCTACGAGGAGGCCTCGGGCGAGTCCTTCGCCCAGCGCCTCGCGCAGGAGGAGCCCGACCCCGACCCCGACGGCCCCGACCCGGACACCGACCACGACGAGCAGTGGGAGGAGGCCGAGGACGCCGAGGTGGGTACGCGCCGGGCCGGGAGGCTCGTCGACCCCGACCAGGGCCTGGGCGCCGACGTCGAGCAGGACCTCGTCGGGCGCGACGTCGGGATCGACGGCGCGGCCGCCTCGGCCGAGGAGGCCGCCATGCACGTCATCGGCGACAGCTGAGCCGGCCCGGCCGGTATCTAGAACACGTTCTACCATGAGGGCTAGGTTGGTCCCGTGCGCTTCTCGATCGTCACCGCCTTCCAGCCGGTCGACCACCTCCTCGCCCTGGCCCGCGCGGCCGACGAGCTCGGCTACCACGCGATCTCGGTGCCCGACCACGTCGTCGACCTGGAGGAGCTCGCCACGCCGTACCCCTACACGGCCGACGGGAGCCGGCGCTGGGACATCGAGGCCGAGTGGCCCGACCCGTGGGTCCTGATCGGGGCCCTGGCCGCGGTCACCACCCGGGTGCGGTTCTTCACCTCGGTCTACGTCGCCGCGATGCGCAACCCGTTCCAGGTCGCGAAGTCGGTCGGCACCGCCGCGGTGATCTCCGGTGACCGGGTCACCCTGGGCGTCGGGATCGGCTGGTGCAAGGAGGAGTTCGAGCTGCTCGGGGCCGACTTCCACACCCGCGGACGCCGTACCGACGAGGCGCTCGCGCTGATGAAGGCACTGTGGGAGCCGGGTTGGACGGAGTTCGACGGCGAGTTCTACTCCGCTCCCCGGATGTAGATGAACCCCTCCCCGACCGCGCCGGTCCCGATCCTCGTCGGCGGCCTCTCGGAGGTGGCCTTCTCCCGCGCTGCGCGGCACGACGGGTGGGTGGGCGACATCTACCCGCTCGAGGAGGCCTGCCGTCACGCTCGTCGGCTCGGGGAGATCCGCGCCGCCGCGGGAGCCACGGGGCCCTTCGAGATCATCACGGCCCTGTCCGACGCCTTCCTGCCCGAGCACTTCGCCACGGCCGCCGAGGCGGGCATCACCGACGTGTGGACGATGCCCTGGGCCTACTACTCCGGGGTCGAGGCGAGCCTGGACGACAAGCTCGAGGGAATGAGGCGCTTCGCGGCGGATGTGATCGATCCAAGCCGTTAGTGCCACGAGTCCGTCGCATCGACGTAATCTAGGTTCCTCACTGGGATTCATCGGGGGACAGGACAGTGCATGCACGACGAGATCACCGGGCCCGAGCCCGGGATCGTCACGATCGACGACTTCGTGGCACAGCTGGCCCAGCTGCGCATCCGGGCCGGCTCGCCGTCGTACGCCGAGATCGCCAACCGCATCGCCCGACGCCGGGAGGTCTCGGGTGATCCGGCCGAGCGGGCACGCGTGGCTCGCTCGACGGTCTACGACGCCTTCCGCCCCGGTCGACGCCGGCTCGACGTCCGGCTCCTGACCGAGATCCTCTGGGCGCTCGGGCTGGACGACGCGTCGGTCGACCTCTGGGTGGAGGCCGCCCAGCGTGCTGCCGCCCACCCCCACCCGTCCCCCGTGGCCCCACGGGCCACCGCTCCCGACCCGGTCCCGGGTGCCGCCGCGGCGTCCGGACGCGAGACTGACGAGGGCGGGCCCACGCCGGCGAGCGACCCGGTGCCGAGCACCTCGACGCAGGCACCGGTTCCGCCGTGTCTCCCCCTGCAGCGCGCCGCGCGCGGGGTCGCGCTGTTCCTGATCGCCTGCGTCGCTGCGAACCTGCTCGGCCGCGTCCTGGTCGACACCCTGGCGCTGCCGCTCTTCCTGGACATGACGGGCACCGCCATCGCCGCGATCGCTCTCGGTCCGTGGTGGGGTGCACTGGTCGGCGTCGCCACGAACCTGCTGGGCGCCCTGACCTCCGGGGTGGTCTCCCTTCCGTTCGCGCTGGTCAACGTCACCGGCGCGCTCGTCTGGGGCTACGGCGTGCACCGCTACCGGATGGGTCGCAGCCTGCCGACCTTCTTCTCCCTCAACCTGATCACCGCGCTGGCCTGCTCGCTGGTGGCCACGCCGATCATCCTGCTCTACACCGGTGTGATCACGCACTCCAGCAAGGACACCGCCGACCACGTGGCGCAGGTGCTCCACGCGGTCGTCGTCGGGACCTTCCTCGGCAACCTCTTCCTCTCCACGTTCGACAAGCTGCTCGCAGGCTTCATCGCCCTCGTCGTGCTGGAGGCGCGCGGTCAGTCACCCATCGCTCTCACCCTGGCCGCCGGTCAGGGCGACGTACCGCCCGGCCCGGGTCCGGACACGCGTCCGGGCGGCTGAGGAACTGCGCTGTCCGGACTTGTCCGGACTCCTCGATTCGGGTTGGAGCCCCGGGTCCTCGGCGGGAACCATTCGGGCGATGGACGCATTCTGGAACGCGCTGTCCGCCCTGGGGGGTCTCGCAGCAGCACTCATCGCCGCACGCGTGTGGCGCAACGACCAACGCGAGAAGGTCGAGCGTCAGGCGCGGGCGGTCTCCGCCTGGGTCGTGCGCGAGGTCGGCAGACCGGCCGGTGACGGCCCGCTGCGTGGGGTGGTCGTGCAGAACAGCAGCGACGCGCCGGTCTCGGAGGTCGGGGTGCTGGTCGACGACCTGGAGCCGGCCGGGGGCGCCTCCTACACCGGCACCGGCACCCGCGGACAGCTCTACACCCAGCTCCCCCCGGGCACCTACTACCTCCAGCGCAACGCCGACGGCGCCGAGCCCTGGTCGGCACCGCACGCCGTCGACCTGGTCGAGGGTGAGCTGCGGCTCGTCATCGACGGCGAGCCGATCCGACTGGCACCGGTGACCGAGGTGCCGGCCCGGCTCCGGCTGGAGTTCCTGGGGTTCCGCGACACCGGCAACCGGCAGTGGTGGCGGGTCGGCGCGGGCGAGCTGACCCGGGCCAAGCCCGCGGCGTGGAGCGACGTCGCCCTGAAGCTCACCGCGGCACGCGAGCTGCCGCCCGCCGGCCGTCGAGGGCGCTGCGCCGAGACCGACGCGACCGCCGCGCTCCTCCGCGAGACGGTGAACCTGCTGGTGGGCTCCGAGCAACGCGTCGACACGACCGAGCTCACCCGGCGCGAGGTCGCGCTGACCGGCAGCCCGCACCCGATCGCCGCCCACGTGGCCCGAATCGGCCTGACCGGCGGCACCGGCATGAGCCTACGGCTGCTCACCGAGGAGTCGACGGACCGCGACGACCACGTCTACTACCTCGAGGCCAGCCGCGACGGCGCGCTGCCGGCGAAGTTCTTCTACGGTCACCTCGGTCCCGACACCGTCGTGACACCGTTGCGAGCGGCGCTGGTGCTCGCCGGCTCCGGCCACACCCGCGCGAGCGAGTGGACGCCGGAGACGCTGGCCGCGGCCCTGACCCGCGTCGTGCGCGAGCACCAGCTGGTGCTGCGCAACCACGGGGGCGACGTCCCGGCACGACGCACGGTCCCGGCGGGGCGCTCCTAGGCGCGGGTCGAGCGCCGTACGACGACCGTCAGCCTCGCCACGGTGCGCTCCCCGTCGTGGAGGTGGACCGCCCGGACACGGTGCTTGCCCGGGGCCAGCCCCCGCAGCCGGAACAGGTTGCGACCACTGGCCGGCACCACCTGGGTCTGCGTGGTCCGCGGACGGCGTGCGGTCACCTGGACCGTGCCGGCGGGCCGGCTGCCGTCGCTCAGCGTCACCTCGGTGCGGATCCGGACTGCCTTCCTGGGAGCGAACGACTTCTTGACCGCCGCGGCCTCGAGCTGCGTCGTCACCGGCTCCTCGACGACCGTGAACGGCGTGGCCCCGTAGTCACCCCCGGTGAGCAGCACCTCGGCGTAAGCGGTCTGGCCCTTGCCGTTGGGGTGGTACCAGAGCGAGGTGTTGGAACCGTCGGCCACCTGGTTGACCCAGCGGTCGGGGTTGCCGATCGGGGTGGTGGCGTCGGGCTCGTGGCCCGCGAACGCCTCCTTGATCCCGCGCACGAACGTCATCTGCCCGGGGTGGCCCTCGTTGGCAGCCACCGCCACCTCAGCCAGAGCGTCCATCCCGTCGTCGATGAGCGTGCGGACGGCATCCCCGGCGGCGTACGGCGGCAGACCCAGCGCCATGTAGTCGTTGTCGGTCTGGAGGTAGGGGTAGCCCAGCTGCACGATCTTGGCGTCGTCGCGGAGTCCGGCGTCACGGATCGCGTCGACGCCGGTGAGCAGCAGGTCGGCGATCGCGGGCAGCTTGGCCCGGGCGGCGTCGATGGTGTCCTTGCAGCCGCTGCCGTTCTTGAGGATGAAGCACTGGGTGACGATGGTGCTGAACCCGGCGTCGTTGCCGCCCATCGTGAAGAGCACCAGGTCGGTGTCGGGGGTGATGAAGTCGGCCTGCGGGCGCAGGGTGCGGGTGCAGTCGTACTCGATCGTCTCGGCGTCGACGGCCGTCGCCTCGTAGGTCCAGAACTCCTCGTCCGGGAAGGCCAGGGTGTTGCAGAAGTCCTTCTCGGCGAGGTAGGCGTCAGCCTCGGCGAGCGTGGTCACGCCCGCGGGGGTCGGGGTGTCGTCGCTGGCGACGTCCATCTCGCGCGGGCTGTAGATGTTGGCGGCACGACCTCCACTGCACGCGTGGTTGGCGAGGTTGACCTCGATCCCCACCTCGCGGATGGCCGCGGCGTACTTCTCTGCCCAGTTGACCTTGCTGCGGTAGCAGTTGGTGGGGCCGTAGGTCTCGGCCTCGCCCGCGTCGTTGGTCGCCCCGTTGCCGGCGGAGTAGGAGTCACCGAGCAGGACGATGTCGAGCGGCTCGAAGACGACGGTCGGCGCGGACGACGACGCGGACCGAGCGGCCTCGGCCGCCGGGGACGGCGCGGCGGGCGCGACCAGCAGCAAGCCGGCAGCGAGCCCGCCCGCCACGAGCGAGACGGACGAGCGGCGCAACCTGGGGACCGGCATGGTGAACCTCTTCTGGGCGTGTGATGTCGAAGAGACAACGATCACAGCGCCCCGAGGCTACGTCGCCCCGGGCTCCTTGCTCAGGCCCGACTCACTCCCACTCGATGGTGCCCGGGGGCTTGGAGGTGATGTCGACGGTGACCCGGTTGATCTCGGCGACCTCGTTGGTGATGCGGGTCGAGATCCGCTCCAACAGCTCGTACGGGAGTCGCGCCCAGTCGGCGGTCATGGCGTCCTCGGAGGTCACCGGGCGCAGCACGACCGGGTGCCCGTAGGTGCGGCCGTCGCCCTGCACGCCGACCGAGC
This sequence comes from Nocardioides sp., assembly GCA_041634935.1. GTDB lineage: Bacteria > Actinomycetota > Actinomycetes > Propionibacteriales > Nocardioidaceae > Nocardioides. Next base: position 196 of record JBFJKO010000073.1, on the reverse strand, counting down.
GGACGTCGGCCAGCAGGACGACCGGCATCTGCCAGATGTCGCGGTCGAGACCGGCGCGGGTGAGCTCCTCCCGGGCGATGGCGTCGGCCTCGCGCAGGATGTCGAGACGCTCGCGGGTGACCTCACCGATGATGCGGATGCCCAGGCCCGGGCCGGGGAACGGCTGGCGGTGCACGATCTCGGCGGGCAGGCCGAG
>JBFJKO010000072.1:0-10271 GCA_041634935.1 Nocardioides sp. | reverse complement strand
GGACCGGCGGCAGCGCCGGTGCATGTAGTGCACGAGCAGCCAGAAGTGGCGGAATGCCGGATTGCGGGTCTGCTTGTGGTGGTATCGATAATAGATCTGCTGGATGATCGCCGACAGGCGGAACAACCCGTAGACCTCGTAGAACGTCCAGCTCGCGGGCGTTCGTCCCGTCCGCTCGCAGTAGTGCTCGAGAACCCGGCGCCGCGTGAACATGCCCGGCAGGTGCGTCGGCTGGCGCCGGATCGAGCGCGCGACGAAGTCGTCCCCGGCCTCGGTCCAGTAGGCCAGCGAGTTGCCCAGGTCCATCCACGGGTCGCCCAGCGTGGCCATCTCCCAGTCGAGCACGCCGAGGATGCGCGTCGGGTCGGCCGGATCGAGCACGAGGTTGTCGAAGCGGAAGTCGTTGTGGATCATCCGCTGGCCGACGTCGGCGGGCTGGTGGGCGTCGAGCCAGCCGAGGATGTCGCTCCAGTCGCCGGTGTCGTCGGTACGGGCGTCTCCGAACCGCTTGGTCCAGCCGCCGACCTGGCGGGCGACGTAGCCGTCGCCCTTGCCGAGGGCGGCGAGCTCGGGGACCTGGGAGACGTCGACGGCGTGCAGCTCGACGAGGAGGTCGAGGGCGCCGGCGCACAGGTCGGAGGCCTGCTGCGGGTCGATGTCGAAGCCGAAGTCGCGGCGCGGGATCAGCCCGTCGAGCTTCTCCATCACGTAGAACTCCGAGCCGATCACCGAGAGGTCGGTGCAGTGACCGACCATCTCCGGCACGCGGGGGAACACCGGCGCCAGGGCGCGCTGGACGACGTACTCGCGGCCCATGTCGTGGGCGCCCTTGGCCTTGGAGCCCACGGGTGGGCGGCGCAGGATCAGGTCGGGCCCGTCCTCGTAGCGCAGCAGGTAGGTGAGGTTGGAGGCACCACCCGCGAACTGACGCACCTCGGCGATCGGCCCGCGGCCGATCCAGGCGGCCACCGCCTCGACGTCGAAGGAGTCCTCGTCACGGACGGGCTTGGCGGGGTTGCCGGCATCGCCGGGCTGCTCGTCGACCACGCGTCGACCCTAGATGACCTCGCGGGTGGTCGTGGATGGCTGGGGCGCGGCAACGCTCGCTGCCAGGGCTCCAACGGGTCAGCGGGAGGCGCCGTACTTGCCGAGCTCGAGGCGGGCGATGACGCCGCGGTGCACCTCGTCGGGGCCGTCGGCCAGGCGCAGCGCCCGCGCGGCGGTCCACATCCCGGCGAGCGGGTGGTCGTCGGACAGGCCGCCGCCTCCGTGCAGCTGCATCGCCATGTCGACGACCTGCTGGGCCATGACGGGCGCGGCGACCTTGATCTGGGCGACCTCGCTGAGCGCGTTGAGCGGGCCGCCGACGTCGAGCTTCCAGGCCGCGTTGAGCACGAGCAGCCGGGTGGAGTCGATGGCGATCCGCGCGTCGGCGATGCGCTCCCGGTTGCCGCCGAGGTTGGCGAGCGGCTTGCCGAACGCCGAGCGCTCCAGGCCGCGCTGGCAGGCCAGCTCGAGCGCGAGCTCGGCCAGTCCGATCAGTCGCATGCAGTGGTGCACCCGGCCGGGCCCGAGGCGTCCCTGAGCGATCGCGAACGCCTCACCGGGACCGCCGATGGCGTTGCTCAACGGCACGCGTACGTCGGTGAACGACACCTCGCCGTGCCCGAACGGCTCGTCGTAGTAACCCATCGTGTTGAGCATCCGCTCGATCTTGACCCCGGGGGTGTCCGCCGGCACGAGCACCATCGAGTGCCGCTGGTGGCGGTGGGCGTCGGGGTCGGTGAGGCCCATGAAGACGAAGATCTTGCAGTCGGGGTGACCCACCCCGGTGGTCCACCACTTGCGGCCGTTGACGACCATCTCGTCGCCGTCGACCACCGCGGTCGCAGCCATGTTGGTGGCGTCGGAGGAGGCGACGTCCGGCTCGGTCATCGCGAAGGCGCTGCGGATCGTCCCGTCCAGCAGCGGCTCGAGCCACTGCTCGCGCTGCGCCTCGGTGCCGTAGCGCAGCAGCACCTCCATGTTGCCGGTGTCGGGGGCGTTGCAGTTGAGGACGACGGGTGCGAGCGCCGAGCGCCCGGTGAGCTCGGCGATCGGTGCGTAGTCGACGTTGCTCAGGCCCTCGCCGCCGTCGGTGCCGAACCGCGCGGCGTACTCACCGGCGTGCTCGGCGGGGAGGAAGAGGTTCCACAGGCCGCGTGCGCGGGCCTTGGCCTTGAGCTCCTCGATGACCGGCAGCGGCGTCCACGGGTCACCCGTGCGGCGCTGCTCGGCGAGGTCGCGGTGGTAGTCGTGCTCGACGGGCGTGATCTCGTCGGCGATGAAGGCGGCGACGCGGGCGGTGAGGTCGGCGGCGCGGGGCGAGGGTGAGAAGTCCACGGCAGCGACGATAGGCGCTCGTGGGAGGATCGCCCTCGTGCACCGCGCCCTGAGCTCCCTGGTCGGCGTGGTCGCCGCGGCCGCGCTCGTGACCGTGGGGGGATGCTCCTCGGACCCGACGCCCGAGCGTGCGGTGCCGTCCGACCCGGACCTCCGCGCCGGCCTCGCGACGCTCTACGCCGGCAACAGCCCGACGCCGCAGGACCTCGAGGAGGGTCGCTGCTTCGCCGCCGCCCTCCAGGAGCGACTGGACCCCGACGCCATGCTGGCCGCCGGGATCGTCGCCGAGGAGGCCGGTCGGGTGCAGGTCGTCGAGGCGCTGCCCGTCTTCGACGAGCCGACCGCGCAGGCCTGGGTCGACGCCCAGCTGGCGTGCGTCGACTACGTCGAGGTCTCCACCCGCGCGCTGCTCACCCAGACGCGCGGCAGCCTCGATGCCGGGCAGTACGCCGAGTGCCTGCGCGCGACGCTCACCGACGACGAGGTGCGCGCCGCCCTCGTGCAGACCCTCACCGGTGGCTTCGACTCCCCCGAGGTCGCCGCCCTCGCCACCGCCCAGTCCGACTGCGCCACCTGATCCGCACCCCCTGTCGCGGGTGCGGATCAGGCGGCGGAGACGGTGGTGACGATGCGGGCGCGCTCGGTGGGGTCGGACCAGGTACGGCGCACGCGAATGAGGCGCAGGCCCGACCAGGCGAGCATCGTGACGGCGAAGAGCGCCGAGAGCAACCACCGGTCGGAGTAGGCCAGGGCAGCGAAGAAGAGCCCGGTGACGGTCGTCGAGAACGCGAGCCGCGCCGAGTAGCCCACCATCAGTGACGGCGGGGCCGGGGTGGCGCGCGCCGAGCGCAGGTCGACGGCGTACGGACGGCGCGACGACCAGCGCATCGAGGCCCCCACCACCTGGAGGGTCACCACGAGCAGCGTCGCGGCGAGGGCGGTCAGCTCGGAGACCGACGGCACTCCGGCGCGCAGCCCGGCGATGGCGACGGTCGTGACCGAGGCGACGAGCAGGAACTCGGCCAGCACGAGGGCCCGGGAGTCGAAGACGACGCGCGGGTCGACGGGCAGGCTCTCGCGCCACAGGGCGCCGCGCGAGTCGAGGCACCAGGCGTTGACGCCGTAGAGCAGGGCACCGCCGGAGGCGACGAGACACGGCAGGATCGTCATCGTGCTCCACTGGAGACCACCGAGGAGCGCGACGAGGCCCGGCCCGAGCGCGAGCACGGCGACCCCGCGTCGCATCGGGACGGCGCGCCAGACCGACGCCCGGTCGATGCGCACCAGCGTGCCGAGGTCCGTGCGCGCCGAGGGCCGCGCCTCGTAGTGGCCGCTCTCGACCCGCAGCTCCTCGCGCGGGGTCCGGTGGGCAGCGATGTGGGCCGGTACGGCGCCCAGGACGACGAGCGCCAGCGTCGTGGCGAGCAGGATGCCGGCCGCCGCGAACCACTCGGGCCAGGACGGCGTCGCCATGGCGAGCACCAGGTAGCGCGTCGGGATCTGGTCGAAGACGGCGATGATCCGGTCGGTCAGCTGCAGGCCGAGGGCCGTGCCGAGGAGCCCCACGGTGAGCAGCCGGATGCCCGCGATGCCGTGCGGCACCCGCCGTACGCCCTCGAGGATCCAGGCGAGCACCTGCGCGAAGGCGGTGCCGGCGGCGAGCCACAGCACCAGCAGCACCTGCGCCTGCACGACGAGCTCGCTGCCGACGGCGAAGGCGGTGAAGCCCAGCAGCGCCCAGGCCTGCAGCAGCCAGGCGATGTTGAGAGGTGCGAGGAGCAGGGCCCCGAGGTGGTCGGTGGTCGCACTGATCGGGTGGACCGACGCCGGGTCGCGCGCGAGCAGCTCGCGGCCTCCCCCGGAGGCGGCTGCCGAGACGATCGCGAGCAGCACGAACGCGGCGAGCGCGGTCGGCAGCAGGATGAGGACGTCGAGGGCGCGGCCGTCGCCGCCGGCCTCGGGGTGCAGGGCGGGCAGGTAGGCCACCGCCACGGTGACGGCGAGCAGGCACAGCGCGGCCAGGGCCGTGGCCAGCGGATGGCGCAGCGTGCCGACGCGGAAGCGCACCAGGTGGACGAGGTCGGCCGAGGCCCGGACGGCGTCGCGCAGCACGCCCGGTCGCGGGGACCGACGCGACGCCGCTCCGAGGGCTGCGTCAGTCGAGGAGGCCGCGGTAGGCACGAGCGCCCTCCTCGCCGAGCATCTCGTGCGAGGCCATCGTCGCCACCCGGGCGCCACCGCGCAGCACGCTGACCGTGCTGCACGCCTCGACCGCGAGCTCGCGCAGGTGGGTGGAGACCAGCACGCACGCCCCGCGGGCGCGGGCGTCGTTGACGACCTCCAGGGTCGCCTTCACCCCGATCGGGTCGACACCGTCGAAGGGCTCGTCGAGCAGCAGGACCTCCGGCTCGTGCAGGGCGGCGAGCACCACGCTGAGGCGTCGTCCCATGCCGTGCGAGAAGCCGGCCGTGACCCGGTGCGCGACGTCGCCGAGCTCGAAGCGCTCCAGCAGGTCACGGGCGCGGTCCTCCCAGTCGGGCAGCCGGCGCAGCCGCGCCGCGAGCTGGAGGTGCTCCCACGGGGTGGCCCGCGGCACCAGCCCACCGACGTCGGGGCAGTAGCCGACCGCGCGCTTGACCATCAGCGGGTCGTGGTGGACGTCGTGCCCGGCGACCCGCACCGTGCCCGCGGTGGCCGGGACGACGGCGGCGAGCACCCGCATCGTCGTCGACTTGCCCGCGCCGTTGCGGCCGAGCAGCGCCGTCGACTGTCCCGCGTGCGCCACGAGGTCGACCCCGGAGACGGCCTCGATCTCGCCGAAGCGCACGTGCAGCCCATGCACCTCGACGACCGGCGCGGCTCCGGGACTCTCGCTCATGGGCCCATCCTTGCCCGCCCGACCCAATCGAGCACGCCGTACGCGCAAACGGGCCGCGGGCGACGGGACCGACGCGGCCCGGCAGGACGGCCGGCAGCGGGGCGACGCCCCCGTCGTCAGCGCCCGAGCGGACGCTCCGGCTCGCCGCGCGCGCCCTCGACGTCTGGCCTCGCGCCCACCTGGGAGGTGATCAGCTCGGCACAGCGTTCGCCGATCATGATCGACGCTGCGTTGGTGTTCCCGCCCACGATCGACGGCATGATCGAGGCGTCGGCGACGCGCAGACCGTCGACTCCTCGCACCCTCAGGTCGGGGTCGACGACCGCCCGCTCGTCCGACCCCATCCGGCACGTTCCCACGGGGTGGTAGACGCTGTGCACGATCGTGGGCAGGAGCGCGCGCAACGCTGCGGGATCGTCGTAGGCAGGCCCTGGGACGACCTCACCCTGGTTGTCGCCCAGGCCCACCATGGCCTCGCGCACCATCGCGATCCCCTCGAGCAGCACCTCGACGTCGTGGCCGGCCGTGAGGTAGCCGGGGTCGATCACCGGGGCGAGCCGCGGGTCCGGACCTGCGAGACGCACGGTGCCCCGGCTCTCGGGGTAGATCAGCGTCGGGAAGAGGCTGGCCCCGGGCTTCGTCGTCGGCGGACGGATGGGCTTGTCACCGTCCTGGTTCGGGAAGGGGTAGATCCAGAAGAGCCCCATCAGCTGGAGGTCCGGCAACCCCTTGGAGTGGGACGTGCGCACGAAACCGGTGCTCTCGAACTGGCCCCCACTCGCCCACCCGCTGCGCCGCAGGCGTGCCTGCGCGAGGCCGCGCACGAAGTAGGCCGGGCTGGGGCGACGCACGGCGGAGTCCATGCGGAACGACGTCGGGACGAACAGGTGGTCGTGGAGGTTGTCGCCGACCGGGAGGTCGGCGATCGTGTCGATCCCGTGCTCACGCAGGTGCCCGGCCGGCCCCACGCCGGAGAGCATGAGGAGCTTCGGGGAGTCGAAGGAGCCGGCGGAGAGGACGACCTCACGGTCGGCGTGCACCTGCTGGACGCTGCCGTCACGCCCGACGGCCTCGACCCCGGTGGCCCGGCCGTGCTCGATCAGGACCCGCGTGACGCGCGCGTAGGTGAGGACCATCAGGTTCTCCGGCGGGTCCGTGCGCAGGTAGCCGACGGCGGCGGACGAGCGTCGTCCGTCGGCCACGCTGAGCTGGACGGGTCCGATTCCCTCCTGCTCCTCGCCGTTGTAGTCGTCGAGACGAGGAACGCCGAGCCGGCGTGGAAGCTCGGCCAGGAGGCTCTCGCCGGCCTCCGTCAGGTGGCGCTGGCGGCGGACCTTCACCGGCCCGCCCGCGCCCCGGACGTCGGAGGCTCCCCCCTCCCAGTCCTCGAGTCGCCGGAAGGCCGGCAGCACGTCGTCGTACGCCCACCCGTGGGCTCCGTCAGCGGCCCACTGGTCGAAGTTCGCGCGGTTGCCGCGCACGAAGAGCATGCCGTTGATCGCGCTCGAGCCCCCGACGACCTTGCCTCGGGTCATCGGGATCGTGCGGTCGCGCGCGTGCGCCTGCGGCACCGACTTGTAGCCCCAGTCGACGAGCTTCTTCAGCTGCGGCGTCGCGAGCAGCACCGCCACGGCACCGGGGATCTCGATGAGCTGGCGCACCGACGCCCTGGTCTCGGGCCCACCGGCCTCGAGCACCACCACGCTGGCGCCGCTCTCGGCCAGACGTCGGGCGACGGCGCAGCCGGCACTCCCGGCCCCCACGACCACGTAGTCCGCTCGCACCTCCTCAGCCCGCCTCGGCGTCGAAGCAGACGACGGCGCGCGCGATGCCACCACCCTGCATCTCGTCGAACCCCTCGCCCACCCGGTCGAGAGGGACCCGCAGGGACACGAGCTCATCGAGCAGGAGCCGGCCCTGGAGGTAGAGATCGGCGAGGACGGGCACGTCCTCCATGAATCGGTTGGCCCCCATGAGCAGGCCCTTGACGCCCTTCGCCGAGACGACCAGGGCGGTGCCGGGCACCTCGAGCGTGTGACCCACCGGCGGGATGCCCACGATCCAGGCCGTGCGGCCGGGTCGCAGCATGCCGAGAGCCTGGCCGAGCGTCGCGGAGCGTCCCACGACGTCGAAGACGTGGTCGACGGCTCCGACCTCCTCGAGCACCACGGCCACGGGGTCGCCGGTCGCGTCCACGGCGTCGGTCGCCCCGAACTTCAAGGCCAGGTCCAGCTTGGTCGGGTTCATGTCGACCGCCACGATGCGGCGCGCCCCGGCCAGTCGGGCACCCTGGATGACGTTCAGCCCGACGCCGCCCGCGCCGATCACGACGACCGTCTCACCGGTCCGTACGCCTGCCCCCCGCACGACCGAACCGACCCCGGTGATCACCGCGCAGCCCAGCAGCGCGGCGCAGTCGAAGGGCAGCGCGTCCGGGATCCGCACGAGGGAGTTGCGATGGACGATCACACGCTCCGCCAGGCCGCCGAGGTTGGCGACCTGCCCGACCTCCTGGCCGTCGGCCCGGGTCCAGCGCGGACGGGGCCGCCCGTCGCGCCCCAGCCCCATCCGGTTGACGCACAACCAGGTGTCGCCGGACCGGCAGGACGCGCACCCGCCGCAGAACATCGACAGGCAGGCCGCCACGCGGTCACCGGCGGCGAGTCCCTCGACCCGGTCACCCACCGCTTCCACCACCCCGGCGATCTCGTGGCCGGGCACCGTGGGCAGCGCGGTCGGCAGCGTGCCCTCGAGCATGTGCAGGTCGCTGTGGCACAGCCCGCAGGCCATCACCTTGACCCGCACCTCGTCGGGCTCGAGGACGTCGTCGAGCAGCAGCTCCTCCACCTCGAGCCTTCCCGGGGCCGCGCTGAGCACCGCTGCCGCGACGGGGGTGCGCTCGGTGGCGCTCATCAGCCCACCTCGACCAGGTCGCGCTCCGCCGTGTCAGGCTGCCCGACGGCCGGCCGCGCTCGACCCCGGAGCGCGAACCCGGCGTACCCCTCGGAAGCCGCCCGCTCGCAGATCTGTCGGTAGACACCGAGTCCCCCGACGAAGGGCATGAAGCCACGCGGCTTCCCGGGGATGTTCGCTCCCATGTACCACGACCCGGCGCGGGGGTAGAGCGTCGCGGAGGCCGCGGCGGCGACGGTGCCGACCCAGGTGTCCTCGGCCTCGGGCGTGGGCTCGATGCTCACACCGCCCTGCGCGCGGTGGTGCTCGATCAGGTCGGCGATGAAGTCCACGTGCTGCTCGATCGCGGGGACCATGTTGACCAGGACTGAGGGACTGCCCGGACCGGTCACCGTGAACAGGTTGGGGAAGCCCGCGACACCGACACCGAGGTAGGTGCGGGGACCCTCGGCCCACTTCTCCCTCAGCAGGAGGCCGTCGCGACCACGGATGTCGATGCGACTCAGCGGTCCGGTGATGGCGTCGAAACCGGTGGCGAGGACGATGACGTCCACCGCGTGCTCGGTGCCGTCGACGACGATCCCTCGGGGGGTGATCTGCTCGATCGGCGTCTCGCGGACACTCACCAGGCTGACGTTGTCGCGGTTGTAGGTCGCGAAGTAGTCGGTGTCGACGCAGATGCGCTTCGTGCCGACCGGATAGCCGGACGGCGTCAGCAGCTCCGCCACGGCCGGGTCCTCGACGACCTCGCGGATCCGGTCGCGGAAGAAGTCGGCGACGACGTCGTTGGCGCTCTCGTCGAGCATCACGTCGGCGAACGAGGCGATGATGCCCGGGCCACCGCGCTCCCACTTCTCCTGCAGGATCCGCTCGCGCTCCTCCTGGGTCAGCGCAGCCGCAGGGGTCTCGGACCTGGTGAGCTCGGTACCGGCGGGATTGACGCGGCACCGCGCGCGGATGTCGGGGTACTCGCGCTTGACCCGCTCCTGCTCCTCCGGGGTGAGCGGTCGGTTGCCTGCGGGCGCGGAGAAGTGGGGCGTGCGCTGGAAGACCGTGAGGTGCGCGGCCTGCTGGGCCAGCTGCGGGATGAGCTGGATACCGGTGGACCCCGTGCCGATGACGGCGACGCGTCGCCCGGAGAGGTCGAGACCTTCCTCCGGCCACGTGGAGGTGTGCACGATCGTCCCCTCGAAGGAGTCCTGCCCGGGGAACTGCGGGATCTGCGCGGCAGACAGGCACCCGGCCGCGGAGACGAGGTACCGACAGGTGACCTCGTCCCCGGCGTCCGTGGTCACCGTCCACGTCGCCGCTTCGTCGTCCCACGTCGCGGAGACGATCGTGGTGGAGAACTGGATCGAGCCACGCAGGTCGAACCGGTCGGCCACGTGGTGGAGGTAGGCGAGGATCTCGGGCTGGCCCGCGTAGCGGTCGGTCCACTCCCACTCCTGGTCGAGCTCGCTGTCGAAGCCGAAGGAGTAGTAGACGCTCTCCACGTCGCACCGCGCGCCGGGGTAGCGGTTCCAGTGCCACGTGCCACCGACGTCGGTGCCGGTCTCGAACGCGCGCGTCCGCAGCCCGAGGTCGCGCAGGCGCTTCAGCACCGCCAGACCGCCGAAGCCCGCCCCGATCACCACGGCGTCGACGTCAGGCTCTGCATCGACCTCGGCCCCGGCCTCCGAGCCGGTGGCGAGGACCGCCTCGATCTCCCGCACGACGTGGTCCATGCCGGCTGCGGCACCGGGGAGCAGGTTGACCATGCCGAAGAAGCCATGCATCTGGTCGGCGAAGGTCCGCGTGCTCACCGGCACTCCCGCCTCGGCCAGGGCGGCGGCGTAGGCCGCACCGTCGTCGTGGAGCGGGTCGTGGCCCGCCAGCACGATCGTGGCCGGGGGCAGGCCGGTGAGGTCGGCCGCCCGGAGCGGGCTGACCTCCGCGTGGGACCGGACCGACGGGTCGGGCGTGTAGTGGTCGAAGAACCACACCATCGCGGCGCGGTCGACCATGAGCTGGTTGTCCGGGTCCAGGTAGCTGGGACGGTCGAAGTCGGCGTCGGTGATCGGGTAGACCAGCACCTGGTGGTCGATCCGCGGCGCTCCTG
>JBFJKO010000071.1:0-10309 GCA_041634935.1 Nocardioides sp. | reverse complement strand
GGACGAGGCCGGTCACACCGTGGCGCCGGCTCGCCGAGACTCGTACACAGATCATGAGGCCAGACGGTGACACACCCCCATCCAGTCGCGCGTGTCGCGCGTGTCCACGCACCGCCGAGCCGACGGCTGCTGGTGCCCGCGATGCTCGCCCCTCTGCTCTTCAGCATCATGGCGCCGGCCCCGACGCAGGCCGGGGTGTCAAACGCCCCCGCGGGGGTCGACCCGGCCAGTGGCCGGCTCGTTCCGGAGGCACGCGCGTTCAGAGCCCCTGCCAGAGGGCTGCTGGACGAGATGCGCAGCGCGCCACAGGGACGCGACGAGAACAAGGTGTTTGCGCACTACTTCCCGCCGTACCCGCGGTCCATCGACAACAAGCCGCCGGCCGAGGACTACTACGCCGTCAACTACCTCACGCTCCACGGGGAAGGCGGCAAGCACCGCGCCTACGGCGGGCTCCTGCGCGACCGTCCGCTCGGACGAGCGCCGCTCGAGGGCGGGTGGCGGCTCAAGGACATGCGCGTCGAGGTGCGCCAGGCGCAGGCGGCGGGCATCGACGGCTTCACCCTCGACATCCTCGCGCTGTCGGGACGGACCTGGGGGATCAGTCGCAGGGTGATGCGGGCTGCCGACCGGGAGGGGTTCGAGATCATCCCGACCCTCGACGCCTCCTCGGTCGACGCGAGTCCGACGCGGGCGGCAGCGAAGTTCGCGAAGCTGTACGCCCACCCGTCGGCCCAGAAGTTCGGACGCAAGCACGTCCTCGCCTCGTTCCTGGCCGAAGCCAGGAGCGTCCGGTGGTGGCGCGCGCTCAAGCGCGAGCTGCGGCTCAGGCACGGCATCCCCGTGAAGTTCATCGCTGTGTTCAACAACCCCTCCGACGCCAATCTGCGCGCGTTCGCTCCGATCAGCCACGCACTGAGTGCCTGGGGCTACCGGAACGCCGCGGGTGCGGCACAGGGACCCGACTACGCCGCCCGTGCGCACGCCCTCGGGGTGAAGTGGATGCACACCGTCGCGGTGCAGGATGCCCGTCCGCGCAGCGGCGCGTACGCCGAGGCCGGCAACACCGACACGCTCCGCACGACCTGGGCGCGGGCGATCGGCGACGGTGCAGACCTGGTGCAGATCGCCACGTGGAACGACTACGGCGAGTCGACCTCCATCGCACCGTCCGAGATGCACGGCTACAACTATCTCGCGCTGATGGGGTACTTCGCGGCCTGGTTCACCGACGGCAGGCCGCCGGCGATCCGTCACGACCACCTGATCCTCACCCACCGGACGCACTTCGCCGACGCGAGAGCAACCAGCGGTGCCTACACGATGGCGCCCACGCTCGGCGGCTCGCAGGTGACGCCGCGCGACACAGTCGAAGCCCTGGTCTTCCTGACCAGCCCCGCTCTGGTCACGGTCACCTCCGGCACTCACACCAAGACGGTCCGACGGCCGGCGGGGGTCTCCAAGGTCCTGGTCAAGCTCGACACCGGTCGTCCCTGGGCCTCGATCGCGCGCGGCACGAACGTCGTCAAGATCGTCAGGTCGCCGCACCAGGTCGTCGACGACCCCTACGTGCTCGACTTCCAGTACGTCGCCAGCGGTTCCTGATCGCACGACCCGGTCGCACGCGCGAACGCCCGGCAGTCGGTGACTGCCGGGCGTTCGTGAGGAGTGCGGTCAGGAACCGGAGTTGATCATCCCGGCACCGACAGTCACGCCGGTGGCTTCATCGATGAGGATGAAGGAGCCGGTGGTGCGGTTCTGCGAGTACGGGTCGCACAGGAGCGGCACGGTGGTGCGCAGCTGGACCCGGCCGATCTCGTTGACGCCCAGCTCCTTGGAGTCCTGGTCGCGGTGCAGGGTGTTGACGTCCAGGCGGTACTGGATGTCCTTCACCAGGGCGCGTGCGGTGCGGGTGGTGTGCTTGATGGCCAGCTTCTGGCGCGGCTTGAGCGGCGCCGTGGTCATCCAGCAGACCATCGCGTCGATGTCCTGGCTCGGGGTGGGAGCGTTCTTCACGCGGGCGATCATGTCGCCGCGCGAGACGTCGACGTCGTCCTCGAGACGAACCGTGACCGACATGGGCGGGAAGGCCTCGTCGAGCTCTTGGTCGTAGAGGTCGATGCCGGCGATCTTCGACGTCATGCCCGAGGGCAGGACGACGACCTCGTCGCCCGGCTTGAGCACGCCGCCGGCGACCATGCCGCCGTAGCCGCGGTAGTCGTGGTGCTCGTCGGACTTCGGACGCACGACGTACTGCACGGGGAAGCGGACGTCGACCAGGTCGCGGTCGGAGGCCACGTGGACGTGCTCGAGGTGGTGCATGAGGGTCGGACCGGAGTACCAGTCCATGTTCTCGGAGCGGTTGACGACGTTGTCGCCGGCCAGCGCGGAGATCGGGATGACCTCGAGGTCGGGGATGTTGAGCTTGGTCGCGAACGCGGTGAACTCGGCGTGGATCTTCTCGTAGACCTCCTGTGAGAAGTCGACGAGGTCCATCTTGTTGACCGCGAGCACGAGGTGCGGCACCCGCAGCAGCGAGAGCAGCACCGCGTGGCGGCGCGACTGCTCGGTGAGGCCCTGGCGGGCGTCGACGAGCACCAGGCCGAGGTCGGCGGTCGAGGCTCCGGTGACCATGTTGCGCGTGTACTGCACGTGGCCGGGGGTGTCGGCGATGATGAACTTGCGGTTGGGCGTCGCGAAGTAGCGGTAGGCCACGTCGATGGTGATGCCCTGCTCGCGCTCGGAGCGCAGGCCGTCGGTCAGCAGCGCGAGGTCGGTGTAGTCGTAGCCCTTCGACGCGCTGGTGGCCTCGACGGCCTCGAGCTGGTCGGCGAAGATCGATTTGGAGTCGAGCAGCAGGCGACCGATGAGGGTCGACTTGCCGTCGTCCACCGAACCAGCCGTCGCGAAGCGCAGCAGGTCCATGTTGGTGGCGGTGGTGGTCTCGGAGACGCTGGAGGCGGGGGTGCTCATCAGAAGTAGCCTTCCTTCTTGCGGTCTTCCATGGCTGCCTCGCTGAAGCGGTCGTCACCACGGGTGGCGCCACGCTCGGTGAGCGTCGCGACCGAGATCTCGTCGATGATCTCGGGGATGGTCGAGGCGGTCGACTCGACGCAGCCGGTCAGGCTGATGTCGCCACAGGTGCGGAAGCGGACGGTGCGCTCCTCGACGACCTCGCCGGCACGCAGCGGGTTGAGGGGCGTCTCGCTCATCAGCATGTTGTCGCGCACGAACACCTTGCGCTGGTGGCTGAAGTAGATGCTCGGGATCTCGATGCCCTCGCGGCCGATGTAGTCCCAGACGTCCAGCTCGGTCCAGTTGGAGATCGGGAAGATGCGCATGTGCTCGCCCTCGTGCAGGCGCCCGTTGTAGAGGCTCCACAGCTCGGGCCGCTGCATCTTGGGGTCCCACTGGCCGAACTCGTCGCGGTGGGAGTAGACGCGCTCCTTGGCGCGGGCCTTCTCCTCGTCACGGCGTCCGCCGCCGAAGGCGGCGGTGTAGCCGTTCTCCTCGATCGCGTTGAGCAGCGTGCCGATCTGCATGCGGGTGCGGGTGGGCTTGCCGTCGTCGACCACCACGCCGTTGGCGATGGCGTCGTCGATGCTGGCGACCACGAGCTTGACGCCGAGGCGCTCGACCCAGCGGTCGCGGGTCTCGAGCACCTCGGGGAAGTCGAGGCCGGTGTCGACCTGCAGCACCGGGAAGGGGATCTTGGCCGGGTAGAAGGCCTTCTCCGCCAGGCGGAGCATGACGATGGAGTCCTTGCCGCCCGAGAACATCAGGACGGGCTTCTCGAACTCGGCCGCGACCTCACGGAAGATGTGGATCGACTCGGCCTCGAGCTGGTCGAGCTGACTCAGCCGGTAGTCGGCGTGCGTGTCTGTCATGAAGAAGTGGGCCTCTCGCGGGATTGCAGCAGCGGTCATCGTAGCCAGGACCGGGGGCGGTGGGCGAAGCGACGTACCTGTCGATCCGACCACAGTAGTAGAGGTGGATCGTCCGGCGTCCACGGACGCGCGCATGACCGTGCCCGCAGCAGCTCGTCAGAAAGTCACGCGCCGCGAGACGAACGAGGCCGTACGCCCCCCGACCCGGCCGGGTCACCGCGCTTCCGGCGACCACCAACGGTGGTGCGGTCGGCAGCGCCGGCGTCTGGACGTGAGTCAGTCGGAGCCGAAGAGGTCGCGGGTGTAGACCTTGTGCTCCACGTCGGCAAGCGCCTGTGCACGACGGTTGGCGATGATGACGTCGCACCGGTGCTTGAACTCGTCGAGGTCGTTGACGATCTCCGAGTTGAAGAAGTGGGTCTCGTCGAGCTCAGGCTCGTGCACGATCACCTCGACCCCCTTCGCCTTGATGCGTTTCATGACGCCCTGCACGCTCGACTCGCGGAAGTTGTCCGAGCCTGACTTCATGATGAGTCGGTAGACGCCGACCGTGGTCGGCTTGCGACGCAGGACGTCGTCGGCGATGAAGTCCTTGCGGGTCGTGTTGGCGTCCACGATGGCACTGATGAGGTTCTGCGGGACGTCGCGGTAGTTGGCCTGGAGCTGGCGGGTGTCCTTCGGTAGGCAGTAGCCGCCGTACCCGAAGCTCGGGTTGTTGTAGTGCGAGCCGATGCGCGGGTCGAGCCCGACGCCCTCGATGATCTGGCGGGAGCTGAGGCCGAGCTGAGCGGCGTAGGTGTCGAGCTCGTTGAAGTAGGCGACGCGCAGTGCGAGGTAGGTGTTGGCGAAGAGCTTGATGGCCTCGGCTTCGGTGGGGTCGGTGAAGAGGACGGGGACGTCGTCGTCCAGCGCGCCCTCCTCGAGGAGCGCGGCGAACTGCTTGCCGGCCGGGGAGGTGTCGCCGACGACGATGCGTGAGGGATGGAGGTTGTCGTGCAGCGCCTTGCCCTCGCGGAGGAACTCCGGGGAGAAGATGATCGTGGCGCCGGGGTGCTCTTCGCGGACCCGGGCGGTGAAGCCGACAGGAACGGTGGACTTGACGACGATCGCGCACCGAGGGTTGCGCTGGAGCACCTCGCCGATCACCGACTCGACCGACGAGGTGTCGAAGTAGTTGGTGACCTCGTCGTAGTTGGTGGGCGTCGCGACGATCGCGTAGTCGGCGTCGACGTAGGCGGCGTCGCGGTCGAGGGTCGCGGTCAGTCGCAGGGGCTGGTGGGTGAGGTAGTCCTGCAGCTCGACGTCCTCGATCGGCGCGATCCTGCGGTTGAGCAGGTCGACGCGTCCGGCGTCGAGGTCGACCGCAACGACGTCGTGGTGCTGGGCGAGGACGACGGCGTTGGAGAGCCCGACGTAGCCGAGGCCGGCGACTGCGATCTTCATGCTGGGCAGGGTACGGGGGATCCGGGGACCGGTGGTGGCGCGCCGGTGAACGTGTCGTGATCTGGCGGCCGGGTGGTTCAGGATCGGCTCGGGCCTTCCGGGTCCGGGTCCATGGGGGACCTCCAGGTCGACCAGCTTCGAGGAGAGACGTGTCCGATCGTGCAGCAGGAACCAGCCGTCGCAACGTGCTGAAGGGCGCGGCGTGGTCCGCGCCGGTGGTGGTGATGGCGAGCGCGGCGCCGGCGTACGCCGTCAGCGGCGAGGCGGCGCTCACCACCGTCATCGAGCAGGCCTCCAACGAGGTGCGCGATGGCGACGACGTCCTCACCGTCATCACGAGGGTCACCAACCTCAACACCGGGTCGCCCGGCCTCGTGACGCTGGTCTTCACGGTGCAGCCGACCGGCGGCACCATCGAGTCGGCGGACCCGACGGTCCTGAACGTCGGGGCGGGCTTCGTCTTCGTCAGCAAGGAGGCAGTCGGTGCCGGCGGGTATTCCTACACCTTCACCAACAGCACCTTCGTAGGCGCGTCGGACGCCACGGCCACGGAGCCGAAGACCTTCGCGTTCACCGTGCCGGTGACGGGGTTGTCCGCGGGCGGGATCAACGTCGTCACCACGCCCACGAACGGGACGGCCGCGCCGGCGGCGGGGAGAGCGTGGGTGTGAGCTGGTCGCGTCCTGGCGACGCCCCCGGTCTCAGCGGTGCTGGATCTTCCGGGCGGGCCTGCTCGTCCGGACCACCGGGCGGAAGCCGGGCTTGATGGTCTTCGTGCGCACCCGAATGCGCAGACCCTGGTGGCGCGGGCGGAGGTCGAGGCGGGCGGCGGTCTCGCCGGGCAGGACCTTTCTGCCGGCCAACCAGCGGAAGCTGGTGGTGGTGCCGAAGTCGCGGCCGGGGACGACCGCCCGCAGGGTGCGACCGGTCTTCGGGCGTCCGAGGACCTTCGGACGCGCGCGGCGCGCCTGTCGGCCCTTCACGACGAGCCCGGTGGGGTCGCTGACCGTGGTGACCGGGACGAACCCCGGCTGGGTGCCGGTCACGGCGAAGGTGATCCGTGCGCCGAGGTCGGCCGGGCTGAGGCGGTAACGCGTGCTCGTGGCTCCCGCGACGGGCACGTCGTCGCGGCGCCACTCGAAGGCGAGGGTGGCGCCCTCGGCCCAGTCGCCGACGGCCGCCGTCAGTCGGTCGCCGACGCGGGTGCCGCCGTCGACGATGGGGGTCGCTGTGGGGAAGAGGGCGAACGGCCCGGCGAACTCGATCGTGCGCACGCAGGTGCCACAGGTCGCGCCCAGCGTGGCGGCGTAGGTCTCGACGTCGATCGGGTCGGAGGAGCGCAGCGCTGACTTCGTGCGGGCCGCGATCGTCACCTCGGCGCTCTCGCCGAGCGCGACGTCGGGGATGCGCCAGGTGAGCGTGTTGCGCATCCGGGTGACTCCGTCGGGCAGCGTCTCGAGTCGGGCCTGGCCGAGGAGCGCCTCGGCGTCGATCTTGGCGAGCATGCCGCGCTGCACGACCTTGCCGGTGTTGGTCGTCGAGAGGGTCAGCGACAGCGGCTCGTCGGCGCTCGCGACGTCGCCGGAGGTGGTCACGTCGAGGTCGAGGGTCCAGCGCGAGGGCCACCCCGGCTTGTCGGTGTCGAAGAGCCAGTCCTTGAAGAACAGGCGCAGGTCCTGGCGCGAGATCTCCTCCGACAGGGCCATCCAGTCGGCGGTCGAGGCGTCGCCGCCGCCGAAGCGCTCGATCCAGGTGGCCATGATCTCGTCGAGGACGTCGGTGCCCAGCGCGGTGCGCATCGCCTCGAGGGTCATCGCGCCGCGGTCGTAGGTCGCCGCGCCGAAGAGGTCGGCGGGGTCGTCGAACCCGGCCACCGGCGTCGTCCAGAAGTCGTCGTCGGCCGGCGTCGAGCTCCACTGGTCGTAGTAGAAGTCCTCCGTCGACGCACCGCCGTACAGCTCGGCCTCGACCTGGGTGGCCAGGTAGGTGGCCGGCCCCTCGTTGAGCCAGATGTCGCTCCAGTCGCTCGGCGAGACGGCGTTGCCGAACCACTGGTGCGCGAGCTCGTGGATGAGGGTGTTCTGCCCGACGCTGAACTCGAAGTAGGGCCGGTCCTGCGTCTCCAGGGCGTAGCCGAGCGTCGAGGAGTCGACCACCAGGCCGGTGCTCGCGCCCGGGTAGGTGCCGTAGCGGGCCTCGAGCGACCTCAGGATCGGCGACAGCTTGGCGCGACCGGTGGCAAAGCTCGAGCTCGGCGAGATCACCGCGTTGGCATAGCTCCACTCGGGCGTCGTGCCGTGCGTGAGCGGCACGTCGGAGGTCTCCTCCAGGTAGGTGCCGATCGCGACGAGCGAGAGGTAGGTCGCCTGCTGGTTGGGCTGCTCCCAGGTGAAGGTGCGGGTGGTGGGGGTCGAGGTGACCGACTCCAGGACCCCGGTGCTGACGGCGATCTGGTTGAGGGGGACGCCGGGGACGTCGACCGCCGCGAAGGGCACCGTCAGGCGGGTCGTGAAGGTCGCCTTGTCGCGCGGGGTGTTGTTGTTGGGAAACCACGTCATCGCGCCGACCGGCTCGTTGAGCGCCACGACCCCGCCGCTGAGGGTGCTGGTCCAGCCCTCCGTCGACCCGTCGGGGTCGGTGTGGGAGGTGGGCGTGCCGCCGTAGGTGACCACGGTCGTGAAGTCGCCGGAGACCGGCGCCGCCGGGGTGACGACGAGCTTGAAGGTGTCGGGCCCGGTGACCCGGCTGAAGGTCGCGGCGTCGCCGTCGACCTCGACCTCCGAGACCGTGAGGCCCTCCAGGTCGAGCGAGAACTCGGTCAACGGTGCCTCGGTGGTGACGGCGTCGATCGTGGTCTTCGCCTCGATCGAGCCGTCGCGGGCGTAGTCGATCGCGAGGTCGTAGTGCTGGACGTCGTACCCGCTGTTGCCCTGGTGGGGGAAGAGGGTGTCGCCCGCCGAGCGGCCGCCCGCGACGGCGGTGGGCCCGACGGGCTCGGCGGGCTCGGCGGCGGTGCCGGCGGTCGGTGCCAGGAGCAGGCCGGAGCAGACGAGGCCGGCAACCGTGCTGGCGGTGGTGGCCCGGCGCATCAGATGGGGAGTCATAGCGGTACCGAGCCTACGGCCACGCGGCCGTCCCCGAGCACGTTCACGGGCCCGTCGTCGTGGGCGACGAAGACGGACTGTCCCCGGCGAGCGGTGATCCGCTCGCTGCGCGACACCACCTCGACCTCGCCGTCGAGGACCAGGACGGCGCGCGGGCCCACAGCCGGGAGCCGTCGGAGCGGAGGGCGCCCGACGGTCAGGCAGAACTCCGCCACCGGGGGTGAGAGGTGGACGAAGTCGGCGGCCCGCTCGGCCGGGGCCCAGCGGGGCGGCACGCTCGGGTGGAAGTCGGTGACGGCGAGGAGCTCGTCGACGTCCATGTGCTTGGGGGTCAGGCCTGCGCGCAGGACGTTGTCGGACGAAGCCATGATCTCGACGCCGAAGCCCTCGACGTAGGCGTGCACGATGCCGGCATTGACGAACATGGCCTCGCCCGGCGCGAGGGTGACGTTGTTGAGCAGCAGCGTGACCAGGACGCCCGGGTCCTTCGGGTAGCGCTGCGCGAGGTCGCCGACGCGCGCGAAGACGCGGACCGCCTCGGCGCCGACACGGTGGTGGGCGTCGCTGCGCTTGGTGTGGTGGCGCAGGAGGTCGCGCCGGGCGCGCGCCCCGGCGTGGCGGGCGGCGTCGCCGACCTGTCCGAGCAGTCGGCTGAGCGGCCGTCCCTCGAGGGCCAGGGTGTCGGTGACGACCTCGCGCAGCCGCTCGCTCGGTGGGCCGCTGGCCAACCGGGCTGCGACCTGGTCGGCCCAGGGGAGGTGGAGCAGCTCGAGCAGCTCGGCCGTCAGCCCGACGTCGCGGAAGCCGGCCAGCCCCTCGAACCGGGTCAGCGCGAAGATCAGCTCGGGCTTGTGCCACTGGTCCTTGTAGCTGCGGTGCCCGGCATCGAGCGGGATGCCGGCGGCATCCTCACGGCGGTGGCCGAGACGGGCCCGTTCGCTGCTGGGATGCACCTGGAGCGAGAGCGGCTCACCGACCGCGAGCACCTTCATCAGGAACGGCAGACGCTCGTCGAAGCGCCCGGCGATGCGCCGTCCGAGGTACTCGTCGGGCGCGGCGGCGATGACCTCGTTGAGCCTGCGGCCGTCCGGCAGTGCCGAGGGGTTGCCGTCGTGGGCGCCGATCCACAGCTCGGCCTGGGGCCGACCGGTGGGGGCGTGGCCGAGGAACTGAGGCAGCTGGGCCGTGGAGCCCCACGCGTAGTCGCGCACGGCGTTGCCCATGACGAACACGGCGCTGCCCGGCTGCTACGGCGTACGACGCGTGGTGTCGGAGTCCCCGGGCTGCCCGGCGGCCTTGGCCGCCTTGCGCTTGCGCTCCTGGGCGAGGAACTGCGGGTCCTCGAGCTGGGCCACCGTGGGGGCGCCGAACATGGGCAGCCCCTGGCCGCGGCGCAGGAAGCCCCACACGATCGGGACCAGCACGAGCGTGGCGAGGCCGACCCCGGCGATCAGGAACGGGTAGGTCTCGTCGCGGCCCAGCGGGGCCCAGCCGGCCTTGTCGAGCAGGGCGACGCCCGACATCGTCAGGACGACGACGATGCCGCGCCGGATGTAGGACTGCGGCACGCGCGGGGCGAGCTTGCTGCCGATGATGGTGCCGGGCACCGAGCCGATGAGCAGCGGGATGAGCAGGCCCCAGTCGAGGCCGTGGATCGCGACGTTGGCGATGGCCGCGGCGAGCACCAGCGGCACGGCCTGCACGAGGTCGGTGCCGACGAGCTTCACCGCCGACAGGCCGGGGTAGAGCATCAGCAGGGCGACCATGATGACCGAGCCCGAGCCGACGCTGGTGACGCCGACCAGGATGCCGCCGAGGGCGCCGACCAGGAGGGTGACGAGGGGGCGGATCCGCGGGTCCGGGTCGCCCAGGAAT